>VXRD01000136.1:21864-26470 GCA_009838845.1 Gemmatimonadota bacterium
ACGGAATTTCGAATGCTCGCTTTGGGATGTGGAACGGGTATATTTCTCAATAGTGTTCTGATGAAATATCCAAAAGCAACGTGTGTGGCTATCGATTTTTCAGATGAGATGATGAGATTTGCGGCTCGGAAAGTGGGCACGCATTCAGATCGCGTAGAGTTTCTTCAGAGAGATCTCAATGAGGGGCTACCAGAAGATTTGGAATCTTTTCAGTTCGTTGCATCGTTTTCGACAATCCATCATCTCACAGATGAGAATAAGGCCCGCATATTCAGGCAGATTTACGATGTGCTTGAGACAGGTGGCTGGTTCTTTTTAATCGATGCCATGTCCACGCGCTTTGACGACGATGTTTATAAGTTATGGCGAAGGCGGCTCAATCTTCGCCGAGAGGAGAGGTTCGAAGAAGCTGGGATTGATATTGAAGAGGCGAATCGGGTGCGTGAGATTATTGAGCAAGTAGATGAAGACAGTCCGGAGAGGGATCGAATATCTCGTTTTTCTTTTCAGGTTGAATGGCTAAAAGAGGCGGGTTTTCGATCTGTAGATTATATCTGGCATTTGTGGATGGAACACTTTGTCATTTGTCGAAAATAAAAACGAAAAAGAGGCTGGTCTTACATACCAGAAGGAGATGTAATACACCCATTCCCAACCCTTTCCTTACTCAGCCCACTCAACCTTTCTCTTATCTTTCGGTCAGGTTCGGCAATCCGCAGACCATTATCCCAGTCATCCTGGTCCTTCCCAAAAAACTTATCGTGTGCATCACGGAAACCATCTTGTGGATAGAATTGTCACAAGATCAGTAAAATTTATGTTGTAATATCTATTGGAGTATTTATGACTATCAAACGGTACCCGGGAAAGGCATTTGGCCGCAGCAAGTCCGTTGAGCACAATGGCATCGTCTATACGGTTGTCATCGCACCGGACGTGTCTGCAGATTTCAAGGGCCAGACCCAGCAGGTGCTCGAACAGTTGGATGCGAATCTCGCCGAGGCTGGAACCGATAAGTCTTGTCTTCTTTCCGTCACGATTTATATCACGGATATGTCAAAGAAACCCATCCTGAACGAGGTTTGGGACGCCTGGATTGGTCCCTACAATTGGCCCCAGCGCGCCTGTGTGGAGGTTAAGCTGGAGGGAGATACGCTTGTAGAGATGGTCGTGATTGCTGCGAAATAGGTGGTGCAGTGGAAAAAAATAATGAGTGAAGACAAGGTTGTTGAAAAAACAAAAATGCCTGCTACGATTGAATCGTTGCAGACAGATCTTCGCGCGCTTGGTGTTAGGCCGGGGATGGTCGTGTTGGTGCATTCGTCTTTGAGTGCTATGGGATGGGTGTGCGGAGGAGCCGTGGCGGTTGTCACCGCGCTTCAGAAAGTTCTGGGTTCTACGGGAACGCTTGTGATGCCCGCCCATTCATCCGGTCTGAGCGAGCCGAGCAAGTGGGAAAGTCCTCCTGTGCCCGAGTCGTGGTGGCCGGTGATACGCGAGACTATGCCGGCTTACGATCCGGCGCTTACACCAACTCGTGCTATGGGGATTATTGCGGAGACATTTCGCAAGCAGAGAAGGGTTCTCCGCAGTTCACATCCGCTGGACTCATTTTGCGCGTATGGGCCTCAAGCGTCGTATATTGTAAATGATCATTCACTATCTTTTGGCATGGGTGAGCATTCGCCGCTTGCGAGAATCTACGATTTGCACGGTTTTGTCCTGCTTCTTGGCGTAGGTCACGGAAATAATACGTCTATGCACCTTGCAGAATATCGGGCGAATTTTTCTACCAAACGCATTGTGCAGGAGGGCGCTCCGATCTCTGCGTCGGGTTTAAGGACCTGGGCTACCTTTGAAGATGTTGACATCGATAGTTCGGATTTTGATCGCATAGGTGAGGATTTTTTGCGGTCAGATACAGGGAATGTGGTGCGTCATGGCAAGGTTGGTCTCGCGAGTTGTCAACTCATGCCACAACGCGATGTCGTGGATTTCACGGTTGATTGGTTGGAAGAGAATAGATCGAAATAGACCTATCGAATGTGCCAGCCATTGATTTCTATCGCAGCGTCGGTTTTGAAGTCGAGGGTGTCGATTTGTCCTATTATACCAATAGTGATGTCGATGGTGAAGTTGCAGTGTTCATGAAACGCAAGTTGATGTGATAGTATAGACGAAGACAATCCAATGATTGCTGGCAACCTTACGAAATATTCAGATGTGAACGAGATTATAGACTTTTTCGTTAAAGGCGTTATTCCCGTTCTCGAAAAAAATGTACTCGGGATATATCTAACTGGCTCGCTGTCCCATGGGGCGTTTAACTACCATAGCAGTGATATTGATATTATAGTGATTGTGCATCGACCTGTTTCTCGATGTGAACTCGATTCCATTGGGCGTTTGCACAGAGATATGGAAGGGAGATTTGAGAAATGGGCGCGGAGGTTAGAGTGTTCTTATACGCCTGTCGATATGCTCCCATGTGTTATGCCTCCAACGGAGCCGAGACCGTGGTATTGGGGTGGTGATTGTACCCTTTATGAGGAGGCACCTTATGGAAATGAATGGATAATCAACAAATATTTTCTTTATGGTCATTCCATTGCTTTATTTGGTCCGAGTTTTAAGAAGCTGTTGCCTCCGGTTGATGTTGAGGATGTGCGAAAAGCCTGCGTTCGCGATTTGTTTCAGGAATGGGCACCGAAAAAATTTATCCCGGAGTGGTTTAGAGATAGCCACCACGAAGCGTATTTCATTCTGAATCTATGTCGAATACTGCACACTGTGATTTGCTCCGTTGTTGGCTCAAAGAAGATGGCTGCGTCATGGGTGCAGGAGAACTATGGAGAAAGATGGCGTGATCTGGTAGGGAATGCTCTGGAATGGCAATACGGTATTGAATTGGACGCGAGACAAGAGGCTATAGATTTTCTCGATTTTGTAATTTCGGAGGTTTTAAAAACGGAAATATATAGTCAGGTGGTCAATGACGGATAGTATATTGGAGAGGATGAAAATGGAAGTTGTTAGGGCTTTGAAATCTGATATACCCGCTATACTGGAGATCTGGAAAGAACTCATGGATTTTCACCTGCCGTTTGATTCGAGATATACCCTGTCTGATGGTGCAGAAGAGAGCATGGATAAGAATCTGGAAAGACTGATCGAAGCTGAGGATGCCCTTGTGATTATGGCGGTTGAGAATGCAAAGCCATTGGGCTTTGGAATAGCGAGGATTGACAAATATCCTCCCGTATTCGTCAAGCAGATCTGTGGCACTATTGAAGATTTGGCTGTTTCTTCTGAACACAGGAGAAAGGGAATTGGAGAGTTGATACTAAAAGAGATGTTGGATTGGTTTCGGTCTCTGGGAATAGACAGAGTTGAACTTCGAGTGGCTTCTATGAATACCGTTGGATATTCATTTTGGAGAAAGCATGGATTTGCAGATTATATGCATATCATGTACAGGGATCTTCCAGAAGTAGAATAGTCAGGGAGCGCGTTATGATTTTGTCGGGAAAAATGATTCACGAGCGAATGGGAAAGGATATCATTATTGAGCCATTTGATCCTGCCAGGCTCAATCCCAATAGCTATAATCTTTCACTTGCCAATGAACTTATGATATACGAGGATGGCGTTCTCGATATGAAAGAGAAAAATCGCACGCGATCTATACAGATTCCGGATGATGGGTACGAGATGCAACCCCAAACGCTCTATCTTGGCAGGACAGTAGAATTTACCAGGACGAATAATTATGTTCCCATGCTTGAGGGGCGGTCATCTGTGGGCAGATTGGGGCTGTTTGTACACATAACCGCAGGTTTTGGCGATGTGGGCTTCGCGGGCTACTGGACTTTGGAGATGTTCTGTATTCGACCCGTCCGGATCTATCCAAATGTAGAAATCTGCCAGATTTACTACCATACGCTGGATGGCGATTTCGAGACCTACAAAAGTGGAAAGTATCAAAATAATACGGGTATTCAACCCAGTCGTTTATATCTCGATTTTAAAGGAATAGACAGCATTGAATCATAACGAAGATATACAGACGTTTTTGTCGGGTAAAACCCCTTTTCACGAGACAGAGGCTCTGTGGGCAAATGGGACGATGCCTTTGCACGTGCGTTATTTTTGTTCCGATGAACAGCCATCAGAGCAGTTTGTAACTTCTGTTCGATGTCTCGTTTTCCAGAATGATTCTGTTCTCGTACTCAGGAACCGTAAGGGCAATCACATTTTGCCGGGCGGTCGTCGCGAGGAGGGAGAGACTTTTGAACAAACACTTCGCCGTGAAGTTATTGAAGAGACAGGCTGGACGGTTGAATCTATCTCACGCCTGGGGTTCATCCATCTGGAACATCTCAAGCCGAAGCCGCCTGGATTCCAGTTCCCATATCTCCCTCACTTTTTTCAAATTATTTATACCGCCCGCGCTTCCAAACATGTGCCAGATTTGATGTGCGATGATGACTATGAGGAGGACGCGACATTTGTCCCAATAGGTGAACTGGATGGGTTGGGTATCTCTGAGGCAGAGTTGGGATATGTCCGATATATCGGCATCAACGGGTTATTGACGGGTTGGGTG
>VXRD01000137.1 GCA_009838845.1 Gemmatimonadota bacterium
GTTTAAAACTTAATAAACATATACAAAAACACGGGCGACCACAAGGGGTCGCCCCTACAACAAACACTGGATCGCGGCTCAACACCATGCCGCGATGACGGGCGGGCACGGGGACCCGCCCCTACAATTATACACCGGACAGCCTTTAGCGTCTCACCTGTATCCCACTTCACACTTCACACTTCCAACCCAACCCCAAACGCCCTCTCAAACTCCCCCCAGAGATCGAGATCGACATCGGCGGTGGCATCGGAGAGAACCTCGTCGAGTTCGCGGGGAGAAGCCGGTCCCACAAGAAGCATACCATTGCCATTTAAGGGTGCAGCCAGACAAAATTGCAGAGCAAAGCGACGAATACTAATCCCCCGCGCATTGCACCACTCCCACATCGCAACAGCGCGCTCTGCCTGCCCTGGATAGCGACGGCCAGACAACTCGGCATCGGGTCTGGGACCAGCCAGCAAGCCCATCCCCTGCACACTCGCCAGAATAAGACCCACATCGTGCTCAAGTGCGAGAGGAATCGTCGTCTCCGCAGCCGTCTGACTCAACAGCGTATAATCGAGAAACGTAATCACAATATCGCAAACCCCGGTCTCAATCGCGTAGCGGTGAAAATCGTGAGAACGACAGCCAATACCCGTATAACCGATCAAACCCTCGTCTCTCATCTTCAAAAGCTCATCCGAAGCAAATCCCGGTGAATAAACCTCTTCTATATCCCTCGGATCGTGGATAAGCAACGCATCGATATAATCCGTCTTGAGCTGTCTCAGACTATTCTCAACCGTCCACCGGATCGACTTCGCCGAAAAATCGTGTCGCCTATCCCGATGGGTACCCGCTTTAGTCTGCAAATAAACCTTCTCCCGGTACCCTCCTTGAAGCGCGAGACCCACACGCCGCTCGCTCTCGCCCCCGCCATAAGCGGCAGACGTATCGATAAAATTAATCCCCCGGTCAATCGCCTCTCGCACAGTCGCAATCCCCTCATCATCAGACACCCGCTGCGGACTGCCGAGAAAAGCACAGCCAAGACCAATCGCTTTGGGCTTAAGTTCCGTGCGACCAAGACGTCGCGTTTCGAGTTCAGGCATAGCATCTCCTTATTTATTTTCGTTCACTTCTCACATAACGCGCCAGCAAGCTCAGATTCCGAATAAACGTGCGGCACGAAAGAATCTCCGCCTCAATGCGCTCGCGTCTATTCTCTGGATTTCTCAACGCCCCCTGCTCGACCCAGCGACCCCGGTCATCGAGCGCATCAATAACTTCTCTCACGCGATCGTCACCCGGGCTGGTAACGCGCCCGCGCTCAGACAAAATCTTCTCGCGCCCCTCTGCCCTGATGCGATTGTACAGAACCTCAACCCTCTCAATCCGATTCCCACTCACCTTAAACGCATAATGCGTGGGCAGATCTGAATCGTCATACGTAAGCACATAATCGCGGGTAAAAAACAGCGGGCGATTGGTCTGAAGCTCGTAAAAACGCGCCAGGCGACCATCGGGCAGAAGCGAGCGTTTTGCCCAATCCAGTGCGCTGGGAACCGGATCCAAAAAACGCGCCTCCCCGGTCGCCAAATACAAATCCAAAAGCACTTGCAAAACCCCAAAACTCTCGCCACCCGTAACAGAAGGCGGCTCAAAACGACGCGCCCAGGTCGGCTCCATATCCAAATTGTACTGCTGCGCCCACGCGGGTTGTGGCTCGGGCATCTGCGCCAAAATAATAAAATCGCCACCGCGCTTAGCCGCATCGAGATAACGGACATCGCTGTAAACATCGTACGCCTCAACCATCGTCTCGATCACATCGGCAATCGCATTATCATTAAACGTATAATAATCCAAATAGCGCGTATTGGGATAGGTCCGCGGCCACGTTTCGGGATAACGCGCCTTCTTCACCGGAAACTTTTCCGGATCGGGAAAAGCCTCAAACCGCTGCGGCCACGCCCCATTTGGATACTGCGCCTTGAGAAGCGCATCGAGACCAAATAGCACCGCCGCGTGAACCTCTTCATCCTCAAAATCTTGCACCTTATCCACCCGCATCAACAACTGCAACGCACTCTGCGTATTATTGTCGTCAAGCGTCGTGCGATTGCGGCGGTTTCCCGTATCGACATCGCCCCGATCGACATCTCGCCGAAAATGCCAGCGCTTACTTCCCTCCGCATCAAAATCAATGCGATAATCCCAACCCCCAGAAGCGAGTTGCCCCCACACAAGCGCGCGCGCCGCCTCAACAGCACCATTGAGAAACAGCGTATCGCCCGTAGCCTCATACGCCTCCAAAAACGCCATACCCACAGCAGGCGTACCCGGCGGCTGCACCCAGATCGTCGAAGGCGACGCCGAGCCCTCGCCCTCGCGCATGGAAAAATCGGTCTTATACCGCCACAAATAACCGCCATGAGTCGCAACATCGGTGCGGAAATAGCGCGTCGCCATAACCATCGCATCAATCGCTGATCGATGAAGACTTTCATCCGCACCGAGCGGCGCACTGACCATCAGGAGCAAAACAAAAAAAAATTTCATAAAAACCTTTCTGGATTGCGGCTAAAACCCTGCCGCAATGACGTACGCACAACTCAGTAGTGACAGTTGCTTTTAACCCTTATCGCGCTGCAAGCTATCCCATTCACCTTCTGCGGTCAACCGCAAAATGTCCACATCAGTTGCGCTTTTAATCATTAGCATTTAAATTCAGTTCACAATGGACATCCTCTACCTCGACAATCACCTGCTGGTCGTACGCAAACCCGCTGGCCTGCTCGTACAGGGCAACCACACCGGCGACAAAAACTTGCTGGACATGGGCAAAGCCTATCTCAAAGTCAAATTCAACAAACCCGGCAACGTATTTCTCGGACTCGTACACCGATTGGACCGCCCAGTATCTGGCGTCGTCGTCTTTGCGCGCACATCGACATCAGCGCGCCGCTTATCGCAACAATTTCGAGAGCGAACCGTTGAAAAACGCTATATCGCTCTCGTCCACGGCAAAACCCCCGAAAACGGCCATCTCGTAAACCACATCGCGCGACGGCAAACAAAAAGCCGCATCGTAAACGCCCCTCATGGACAACGCGCAGAACTCACGTACGAGCGACTGGCATACCGCAACGGCATATCCTCGGTGCGCGTGGACCTCGCCACCGGACGCCATCATCAAATACGCGTACAATTCGCAGACATAGGCCACCCCGTACTGGGCGATTTTAAATACGGATCGCGCAAACCATTTCCCAACCGCGCCATCGCCCTCCACGCACAGAGCCTGACCATAATACACCCGACAAAAAAGGAACGCATGACCTTTGAAACCCGACCAGAAAAATTTTGGCCCAAATCTTTCACATAGCTTTAGAGCACACCCCACTCATGACCGAACAAATAACCTATCGCAATCGCAAAACAGATGAAATGATCTCCGAACCGCTCATATTGCCCCGCATTCAATATGCTGTCGCGCGATCTCACGTGGCAATATTTATATACAACATATTCCTGAACACATACCCATTTTGCTGGCTACTGGGCAAATGGATGGACCTATCGGGATCGCGAAAAAAAATCCGAACATTTGTACAAAAATACGACATCAACCTGGACGAAATCGAATTGCCCCTGAATCAATACAAAAATCTAAACGCCTTTTTCTCGCGCAAACTCAAACCCGACGCACGCCCCTTTATCGCCGACCCCTGCATCTTCTGTTCACCTGCCGATGGAAAAGTACTCGCATATCCCAAACTAAATGCACAAACCCGTTTACCCATCAAAGGGTCCCATGTCGATATTGCACACCTCCTATCATCAAAAGAATCCGCAATCCCCTATAGAAATGGTGCTGCACTCGTCATTCGATTGGCCCCGGCAGACTACCACCGCTACCATTTTCCCGTTGCCGGCATCGCCACCTCATCTGCTAAAATCTCTGGACGCTATTATCTCGTCAACCCCATTGCCCTCGACGTAAAACCCGACTTATTTGCCCACAACAAACGCGAAGTAACATACCTCGAAACCGAACACTTTGGACGCATCATGATCATGGAAGTAGCGGGCTGGGGCGTGGGGCGCATCGTCCAAACATACCAGCCGGGCAATGTAGAACGTGGGCAGGAAAAGGGCTATTTTCAATTTGGAGGATCTACTCTGGTACTCCTGTTTGAGCCTGGGCGCATTGTCTTTGACAACGACCTCACCCGCGACACACAATCAGACATCGAAGTCCAGGTACACGCGGGATCACAACTGGGCGTGCAGGCCGTATCATGAATCCGGAAACACCTTCCAAATTAATCGCACTATCGGGTCTGTTCTTTGCCTTTGGCATTGTAATCTATGCCATACACGCGCAATACGAAGTCGCCCTCATATCTCTGCTATTCGCCGCCCTGCTCAATATCTGGCGCGACCCAAAACACATCGCCCTCAACCGCCTCATTGCAATTTGCACCTATGGTTTTGCACCTGCTATCTTTGCCTATTGCTTTGGATTAAAAGGCCCCCTATCCGTCGCATTGCTCATCGGATACACAGGGGTTTACGCCATAAAATTATCAGACACAGACCGGGACGAAATGCCATCATCGGTATTACTCCTGCCGCTGGCATTCACAACGCGCTTTATCCTGCCCGACGAACGCGTTGGACAAATTTTATTCATCACATATCTTTTAATAATCGCAGCCATGCTCCTCAACATACCAGCGCGCAAACCAAAAGCGATTGTATTTGCCTCGGGAATTGCAATACTCATCGCAAGCTACGCGTGGGCTATCTGGACGGCAATGCAATAAACCTTTAACCCCAAAATATCCTATGCCAACAATCAACCTCATCACCCTCGGCTGCCCCAAAAACACCGTCGATTCCGAGCGCATGCATCACCTCCTCAAGCTCAACGGCTACGACCTCTCGGACGACGCAGAAGACGCCGACATCATCGTCGTCAACACCTGCGGATTCATCGAACCAGCCAAAGAAGAATCAATAGCAACAGTGATGGACGCCGCCGAATACAAAAAAAACGGACGCTGTCGCGGCGTCATCGTCACGGGCTGCCTGGCCGAGCGATACCGAACAGAATTGGAAACCGAACTCGTCGAAGCAGACATGATCGTGGGCCTTGCCGGAGAACGCGAAATCGTCGCACACTGCGATAACCTGTTGGGCACATCGCGCATACACACCATTCGAGATGCAGAAGCGCGCCATCTCCTCACCCCAAAACACTGGGCGTACTTGCGAATCTCGGACGGATGCGACAGAACATGTGCATTTTGCGCCATCCCGAGCTTTCGCGGAAAAAACAAAAGCGAAAACCTGGATCGCCTCATCGCCGAAGCCTATCGCATGGTCGGCAACGGCGTGCGCGAAATCGCCCTCATTGCCCAGGACACCATGCGATATGGCGCAGACCTGTACGGCAAACCCCGGCTGATAGACCTGATAGAAGAACTGATCCAAATCGAGAAACTCGACTGGGTGCGGATGTTATACGCCTATCCAACCGGTTGGCGCAATGAACTCATCGACCTCCTGGCGACCGAAGAAAAATTATGCGCCTACATCGACCTGCCCATCCAGCACGCATCAGACCCCATACTAAAAGCCATGAACCGGGGCACCACAAAAGCGGGCATTCGGAAACTCATCCACACCTTGCGCGAACGCATACCCAATTTGACCATCCGATCATCAATCATCACCGGATTTCCCGGCGAACGCCATGAACACTTTTCAGAACTCATGGACTTTGTCGATGAAATGCAATTCAACCGCCTCGTCGGATTCACCTACTCACACGAAGAAAATACGCAGGCAGGCGCACTGCAAGACGACGTACCCGAAGACATCAAGCGCGAACGGTTGAACGACCTCATGGCATTGCAGGCACAAATATCGGGAGAATTGAACGCCGCGCACATAGGACGCACCTTCAAAGTACTCGTAGATGAAATCTCAGACGACCCGGCATATCACTACATCGGGCGCACGCGAATGGACGCCCCGGAAATCGACGGCGCCGTATTCTTCACTGGTCCTGCAAATATCGGTGACTTCGTCGAAGTCGAAATCACCGATGCAACCGAACACGACCTCATCGGACACGTCGTCAAAACCAACGCCCTATTGGATATCACGCCCATAAAAATCTGAGGGAAAAATGACCATCATCGCTGCAATGGACAAAAACCGCGTCATTGGTCGGGACAACAAAATGCCCTGGCACATCTCTGAAGAATCGAAGCACTTTCGGCGCACCACCACTGGACACGTCCTCCTGGTAGGGCGCAAAACATATCAATCCTGGGGTGGCAAACCCCTGCCGGATCGCCTGCATGTAATCGTCAGCCGCACCATGCCCGACACAAAAGGCGTAGATGTGTGCAGATCACTCGAAGAAGCCATTGAAAAAGCCAGATCCTATGGCCGCAAAGTATTCATCTGCGGAGGCGGCGAAATATATCGCGCCACACTATCAAAAGCTGATCGGATGATTCTATCGTACATCGACGCAGAATACGCAGGCGATGAATACTTCCCCGAATTTGACGAAAATGAATGGATCATCTCAAAAAAAGAGGTGTATGATCAATTCACAGTCGTATATTATGAACGAAAAAAATAAGGTTCAACAGTGAAGGTGTCAGTATTCTGAATGGTGTTCAGAAGACGTTTGAGCATGCGACAAGCGTATTCATCTGGAGAATTGATATGCTCAGCGAACGGGAAATTTTGGAAAAAATTGAATCGGGAGAAAGCTCAGGCGTTGAGTTCAAAGAAGTAAAACTTGTTGGTGGACAATTTAGGCCTCATCGGGATGGGCTGTCCGATGAGTTCGCTGCATTTGCGAACCAGCAAGGGGGAGTCGTAATTTTCGGCGTTTCCGATAATCGGGAAATCCTCGGTATCGATATCAATAATGTTCCAAGACTGATTCATTTTATTACTGAAATATGCCACGACCTGATAGAACCTCCTCTCGTGGATTATTTCGTAGATAGTATCCGGGTTCCCGATGAGATGGGGAAACAAAAAACACTGGTTTATATCAATATTGCGCGGAGTTTGTGGGCACACCAGAGCAGCAACGGATTCTTTTTGCGACAAGGGGATACCAGGCGCAAAATGACGACGGAGCAATTGGGCAGATTGTTACAAGCCCGCTCACAAGCACGTATTATCTCTTTTGATGAACAGTTTGTGCCGAATACGAATAAAGACACACTAAGGCGAGAACTCTATCAGCGATTTATCCCCAAAGGCATCCCCGAACAGGACGAAGATCTGCTGCTTAAGAGGCGTTTGCTCGTGAAAGAAGGGAGAGAATACCGCGCATCGGTCGCTGGTGTGTTAATGTGCCATGACAGTCCCGATGAGTACCTCTACAACAGTTTCATTCAATCTGTTTTTTATCGGGGGATGGAAAAGGATGCGAACTACCAGATTGATGCCAAAGATTTTAAGGGGGCCCTGGACCAACAGATCATAGACGCCTTCAAATTTGTCGAAAAATTCAATCAGGTATCGGCGCGCAAAGACATTGGCAGAATTGAACGACCACAATACAGCATGCGAGCCGTTTTTGAAGCCCTGGTGAATGCCGTTGTACACAGAGATTATTCAAAAACCGGCTCGAAAATTCGTTTGTTCATGTTTTCAGACAGGCTCGAACTATACTCGCCTGGCGCATTAGCAAACACCGTGACATTGGAAAATTTGCGTTATGCACAAGCTACCCGCAATGAATTGCTCGCCCGCTTACTCTCGGAAATCACCTTGTATGACACGATGAGCAGACAAGTAATCCGACGACACTTTTTGGAGCGACGAGGCGAAGGCGTAGGCATCATCTTAAACGAAAGCGAGGCACTCAGCGGTCAAACGCCTGTTTATGAATTGTTCGACGAAGAATTGCGCTTGACGATCTTTGCCGCCAAATCGCTACAAGAAACGTAGGCATTGTCATTTCGGATAAATTTAAGATCGGCAATTCCCTTCTTCCCACTATTCCAATCTCTTACTTCTCCCCCTTTATTTTTTATTTTATCACTGGGGGTATTCATGCACACATATCTCGACCAACTGCAACACGTATTGGACCACGGCGTAAAAAAGGGAGACCGCACGGGAGTGGGCACAATCTCGTGTTTTGGCCTGCATGCGCGCTATGCAATGGCAGACGGATTTCCCGCAGTAACCACCAAGCGACTGGTGTGGAAATCGATACTATCGGAACTCCTGTGGTTTATATCCGGATCCGACAACATCTACGACTTAAAAACCTATTTGAAAAGCAATCGGCTGTGGGATGGCAATTACGAAGATTATTTGAACCGCCTGGGAATGGATAAAAACGACGGCAGCATGGGGCGTATTTACGGTGTACAGTGGCGGCGGTGGAAAGGCGCCAATGGGAAAGTGGTCGATCAGCTTCAAAATGCGATTAATCTAATCCGAGAAAACCCCGAATCCCGGCGCATCATGGTCAATGCCTGGAATGCAGCGGAAATAGGCACTCGGGACGTGGCCCTGCCCCCGTGTCACAACTTCTTCCAATTTTACGTCGCAGAAGGCAAACTATCCCTACAAATGTATCAACGATCGTGCGACATGTTCTTAGGCGTACCACTCAACATCGCGTCCTATTCCGTATTATTGCACATGGTCGCAAAAATCACGAACCTCATACCCCATGAATTTATCCACATCCTGGGCGACGCGCACATCTACTTAAACCACCTCGACGCAGTAAAAGAACAACTATCTCGCAAACCATATCCCCTGCCCAAATTGCGGATTGAAGACCGCGGACAAACCGAAATCGGCGATTTTGAAATGGACGACTTTGAACTCATCAATTACCAGCACCACGACACCATCCGCGCGGAAATGGCGGTTTAAGACGGCCACCCATTATTCCCTTTTATCGCGTATTGCGCGAATCATCTGCCACAAGATATATCCAATGCCGACCAGGATAAAAACGGACGTGAGAACCAGGAAAATCTGGAAGCCTAAAGGCAGGTTTTCAAATGGAATGATCGGATACATGATGGGTAAACCAGTTATTATCACTTTTGCCGAGCACCGTCTGAACAGGACGTGAATATCGTGAAAACACTACTCGTAATATGTGCCGAAAGCGAAACGCAGATATCTCGCCAATTTATCAACGCGGCAATTGACGCCAAAATTGCCGATCAGGTAGTCGCCACTTCATTTGATAAATTGGAAGAAAGCGTACATACCAGTGAAGGAATCGAACAAATCCTCGTCTTCCCCGCACTAATCGCCCTGCCCGATGCAATGCGCGAAAACCTGTTACAACGCATCGCATCTCTCCAAAACGAAAACCCACAAATACGCATCCTACTCACCAGCCCATTGGGCGGCGATCCCCGCTTATTCGACATGATCCAGGACCGCATGGCAGCCGCGCTGAAAAGCACGCAAAACACACCCATATTAACAATAGAAACATCGGATACGTCTCGAACCCTCGACTTTGAAAATTTCGCCACACTACCAGATCAGGTCGCAGACATAAGTAAACTCATCCCCGACCGCCAGGGACAGGGCGTTTGGGTACGCGAAGTATTGGACCACACACCCAATGCCGACGCAATTTTTTACGCAGACGCCGACCGTTTCTCAGCCACCGTCGATCTCGCCCTCGTCCGAGAGCAAGGATTGTTAATCTACGGACTGGAAGGACAACCCCTGCCCGCCAGCTATGGCGGCCCCCTGCGACTGATCATACCCGGACACGACGACCGCTGTGCAAATGTAAAGGGCGTAGCGCGGGTCGAAATCGTTTTAAAATAGAAGAGTATGCTCAGAAGTTAAACCAAAAAACTTCAACATCTAAAAGGCATAATCAAATTTTGGCGTTGCAGTCAAAAAATGGAGGTTTAAGATGCTGAAAAACTGCGTTCTACTTATGATGACAGTCATAACATTGGGACAAGCAGACGCAGGAGTACTGCCAGAAACCCCCAGGCCCCAGGGTGGCGACATCGTCGGCTCCTGGGTAGCTGAGAAGATCGCGCTAAACGCTTATGTCCCCGCCGGGCTTGTACAGGCTGTATCACCTCTTACAGTTGAAGGCGAGATCAACGGCACAATAACTTTTGGGGCAGACGGTAGTGTTCAATCTGACTACAGAACAGCGACCAATATCTCTGCGGTATTATTGGTTCCACTCTCGGTCGCTGTACACGATACGAGCCAATACACAGGTAATTACACGATTGCGTCCGATACCCATGCACTCACCATAACGCGCGAAAATGAAGACCCGCTCAATTATACGTACACAGCTACGGCGGATTCGCTGCATATTATACGCCCACTTCTTTTAGAAGAATTATTGCAGTCATTATCCGAAGCTGTAAGACCCCTGGCACTAAACGCACTCTCCCAGCACGTACCGCCAGATGATCCCATTAAGATCGTGATCACTTTTGCGAAAGCGATAGATACGGGGACGCCGAGTATGCTAACTGCCGACTTTGATGGCGATGGACAGGTCGGGATCACAGACTTTTTGCTCTTTGTTGAAGTATTTGGAACCCAGAGCGGACAGGAGAACTTCGATTCAAAATTTGACCTCAACAACAATGGAACCATTGACATTTCCGACTTCCTCATCTTCGTGGAATCTTTTGGCAAAACGGTCAATGGATAGCTGTCAGTTGCTCAACACCAACGCCGGTCACACGCATCAAAGGAGAAACACACCATGTCATTGCCACAAGAGCAAATTGACCAGTATCGCGATCGGGGATTCACGATTGCGGAAAATGTATTAGATGACTCTGCCTTTGAACCGATTGAACACGCTTATGACGTATTGATCAATCACAAGGCGCAAGAACTATTGGAAGAAGGGTCGATCTCATCCGTACATGCAGACAAATCCTTTAGCCATCGCTTAGCCGCGATTGCACGGGAATTAGACGATGAGGGATATGACGCACTGCGCAGTTTTGCGGGTGGATTCGACATCATGCGCGCGCGCGTCAAACCAATGTTCGACATCTTCTTCAACGAACAATTATTATCCGCAGTCGAAAGCCTCATAGGACCAGAAATAACCCTGAGCCCCATTCAGCATTTCCGCCCCTACCTGCCTGCGCGAGAAACACAACCCGGACAGGTACCCTGGCATCAGGACCAGGGCGTAACAAAAGAAGAAGCGGACATCTCGGAAATCATAACCTGCTGGATACCACTCGTAGATGTCACACCAGAACGCGGGTGCTTACAGGTACTGCCCGGCGTGGTACCCATGGGACTGCTCGAACACCAGCGCGAAGGCGGCACCATGATCAAACCCATGTACATGCCGGAAATCGAACCCGTAAACTGCATCATGAAACGCGGCGACGTACTCATGATGAGTGCGTACACCCCGCACAGAGGCCAGCCAAACCGCTCCAATCTGGTGCGCTGGAGCATGGACCTGCGATTTCAAAAAACGGGCACACCTACAGGACGTCCATTCTGGCCTGAATTTATTGTCCAGAGCAAAGAAAATCCCGCATCTGTACAAAACAGCTTTGACGAATGGTGTACGCGGTGGATAACAGACCTGCGGGAGAGCAAAGGGACCCATCTACATCGGGTATAACGTCCCACATCATTCAAACGGGATATCATCCGCATTAAAAACCTGCGTGCGTTTCATCATGCGGCGTTCCGATGGTAGAAAGGGTTCGCGGCGATGCATTGTGGGACGGTTGTCCCACATCACCAGATCGCCGATCTGCCAGACATGGGTCCACAAAAATTCGGGACGGGCGGCGTGCTCAAAAAGCGTCTTGAGAAGCGCGTCGCTTTCATCGACGGGCATATCGAGAATATATTTGGTCAGATGGGGACCCGCATAAAGCGACTTGCGTCCGGTTTCTGGATGGGTGCGCACGACCGGATGGTCAACGCGCTCGGGTGGGTTTTGTTCCTCAACATAATGGCGGTGCACGGCTCGCAATCCCGTGAGCCGTTTTTTCATATCTACATCTAAAGCTTCATACGCGGCATAACAATTGCACCACTGGGTATTGCCCCCTGCACTGGGAATCTCAAGCGCATAGAGAACGGAAATCGTACCCGGTCGCTTGAGATACGACAAATCGGAGTGAAAGCTAACCTCTCCATCGCCCAGAGCACCGATGGGCTGGCCGTTCTCCTCGATATTGGAAACAATAAAAATCTCTTTGTTTTCCCGATCCAGTTGTTTGCGAACATGTTCTACCGCGCGACCAAAATAATTGGTAAAGCGAATCTGATCTTCCTCACTCAAATCCTGATCGCGAAAATACACCACACAGTAATCGAGCAATGCCTGGCGAATCGCCTGGACAGTATCATCCTCAAGTACCCGCGAAAGATCAAGCCCCCGAATTTCCGCGCCCAGTGCGCCGCCAGAAGGTATGACTTGCATAGTTCGTACCTCATCTTACGAATCTACGAATCAGCGAATCAACGAACCCCGCCCATCCTCCCCAAACCAGTATTTATCTCCATTCGTCTATTCGTCTATTCGTCTATTCGCGCTTTTTATCCGACCATTTATACGCGACCTTTGCATTCTTCCAAAAATACTTCTCCAGCACCGCATCGCCCTTTTGAGAAAAATAATCATACACAAGGCGTTGCGCCTCGGCAGGGGTGCGCTTGCTGCGTTCGAGAACCGGCCAATCACTGCCGTAAATCACGCGATCTTCACCAAAAAGCTGCCAGAGCGCGTCGAGCAAATAGACATAAAAATCGGGATCTGTGGGCGCCGGAATGACCTGACAGCGCAAATCCATCAGGCCCGACACCTTGCAAAAAATATTGGGCTGTTCCGCGGCTTTTTGCATAAGCTCCAAACGCTCGGGCGCGATGGGATTCCCATCTGCCGGAATATTGCCGCAGTGATTGATTACAATGCGAAGATCGGGCAAACGACGCGCGATTTCGATAACCGCTTCATTGATCCCCGAATCGAGTTCGAGATCGTGTTCGACGAGCTTTTCAAGAGCACCCGCCATCTTGCCCAAATCCTCTCGCTCCCAGGGATGGGTGCGCGGGCGAATACCCAAAAACAGCGGATTGGGAGATAGGCGATTGAGATGATCGCCAAAATCCTCAGTGCGCGGATCGAGATTGCCAACCAGCCCCACGATAAACGGATCATCCTCAATCACATCGAGCACCCATTGGTTATCTTCGACCCATGTACTCGCCTCGACAATAATAGCCCCCGTAACACCTTCAGACGCGACCAGTGCTCTGTAGTCTTCGGGCATAACCCGGCGATAAATCTCGTCATCCGGCTCGGGAAAAGGCACACCTTCTGGGCGAGTGGGGTCGTAAATATGGATATGCGTATCAATAATCATCAATGACTCCTCTATAATGCAACTTCTTCTATGTCCATATGCTCGCGCAATCGCCCAAGCGCGCGGTCTTTGAGCTGTCGCACGCGCTCGCGGCTAATGTGAAAACGCTTGCCCACTTGCTCGAGCGATTCCGCGTCATCAACATCCAGACCAAAATAGCGGTTGATAATCTCGGCTTCGCGCTCGGGCAAATCGGCCAGGCCCTTGTGCAAAAGATCGCGCAATCGGCTGGCATGCACATCCTCATCTGGCAGGGGTGCATCATCGGGAACAACATCGGCAAACCGGCGGTCGCCATCTTCATATACCGGGCTGTCGAGCGAAACAGATGCCAGGCTCGTTTGAAGTGCCTTATGCACCCGTCGAGGTGAAAAATCGGTTTCTGAAGCCAACTCGTCAATCGTGGGAACGCGACCGGATGCTTGTGAGAGTGCGGCAGACACTTTATTGAGCACATCGCGATCATCTATTTGATTGACCGGAAACGCGACCGGATGTGTCTGGCGATTGAGCGCAGAGAGAATCGCCTGGCGAATCCACCACACCGCATAAGTGATAAATTTGTACCCGCGTTCAGGATCATAAGTTTGGGTAGCGCGTATAAGGCCCATATTGCCTTCGGCAATGAGATCGGAAAGGGGCAACCCGCGCCCCGTGTATTCGCCAGCCACGCGCACAACAAAGCGCAAATTGGCTGTAATGAGATGATCCAGCGCCTTTTGATCGCCCTTGCGCGCGGCATTTATGGCTTTGACTTCGTCTTCGCGGGAAAGAGGGGTGTATTTGCGAATATCGCGCAAATAAAGATCTGTAAGCTGGCCCTGAGCCTGCGAAGAAGAATCGCTCCCAGATAGGGCCTGTCCCGTAGTGTTTTTATACGGGAATTCTGCTGATTTTTTTAATTCTTTTTTCATAGCTTTAATTCCAGTGTCTCGGCAGTTGGTGTAGAATGAAAAAATGGTACGGACTGACACGTCGGTTGGTTGAGCGTTTGACACGCTGGACAGAGACGCTCTTCAACTCTGAGATCACAGGGCAAACACGCGCAGATACTGGCTATGGTTTGGGTCAGGGTTTTGCGTATATGCTTGTAGTGCTCAATCTGTTCCTCAACTTCTTTAAGGCGTGCATTGAGATCTTCGAGAATATCATGCGCGAGTTCGCCTGCAGTTTTATTTTGTTCTCGTTTGTCAATAATGACCTTGATATGTTCGAGATCAAATTCCATCTCTTTAAGACTCAAAATCATGCGCAACCGCGTCAGTTGCTCGTGGGAATAACATCGAAAACCGCCACTACTTCGACATTCGGGATATATCAGACCCATCTCTTCGTAATAGCGCACTGTGCGCGTAGTCGTACCGGCTTCTTTTGCCAATTTCCCAATATGCATCAAACCATCATCGCATTTTGACACGACAAATCACCTCGTTTCTATAAGCAAAACAGACAAACTTTTACGTAACGTTAAAGTTGGGCGAAAAAATATACCTCAACAAAACATCAATGTCAACAAAAAACTTTTACGTAACGTTAAAGTTGGGCAATCAGCTATCTTAATGATGGAACAAACGCACCCCGGTCATAACCAGAAGCATACCGTATTCATCACAGGCTGCGATGACATCGTCGTCGCGCACTGACCCCCCGGTCTCAACCACGTATTTAACGCCCGTGCGAGCGGCGCGATCAATATTATCTCGAAAGGGAATAAACGCATCGGAACTGAGCGCAATCTCGTCCATCTGTCCAATCCACCCTCGCCGCGCATCCTCCTCCAAAGGAGAAGGTACAGTATCGAAACAGGCTTCCCAAATCCGACGTTCCTCATCGGTCATATTGCCGCGCAAATAAGCTTCAATAGCGTTGATCTTTTCAGGGCGCTTCAGACCCCTTCTAAATTTGAAATTGAGAATATCTGGATGCTGGCGCAAATACCACGCTTCGGCCTTGCCCGCGGCAATCTCCGTACACGCCAGACGATTTTGCTGTCCGGCACCATTGCCGATAACCTGTCCATCAAAGGCAAAACACATCGAATTGGATTGCGTGTACTTCAGAGCAATAGTCGCCAGGAGCATATCGCGCTGTGCTTCGGGAGACACCTCTTTATTCTTTGTCACAATATTCGTTAAAATATCTGCATTAATGGCTTTGGTATTGCGCGTCTGTTCCAGAACAACACCGAAAACATCGCGAGTCTCTGATCCAGCAGGTGCATATGATTCATCCACCTGAAGAATGGGATAACTGCCGCCTTTTTTCTTCTTGAGAATATCGAACGCCTCCGGTTGATACCCCGGAGCAATAATACCATCGGACACTTCGCGGCTGAGCAAGCGCGCAGTCGATTGATCCACCTCATCGCTTAAAGCCACCCAATCGCCAAAAGAAGAGAGCCTATCCGCACCCCGAGCGCGGGCATAAGCCGTAGCCAGAGGCGAAAGATCGAGATCATCGACAAAATACGCCCTTTGCAGCGCGTCGGAAATGGGAACCGCAACAGCAGCACCAGCAGGGCTTAAGTGCTTAAAAGAGGCAGCTGCCGGCAGACTGAGCACCTCTTTAAGCTCGCGCACGAGTTGCCAGGAATTGAGCGCATCGAGCAAGTTGATATAACCCGGCGCGCCATTGAGCACTGTGAAGGGCAATTTACCGCTGGGAGAGTACGCACGCGCATCAGATTGATGCGGGTTGCAACCATAACGAAGAATCAGTCCATCTTGAGACATAAGACAATCCTTTTAAAAATAAAAAAGCCCAATCCTATAGCGGATTGAGCCCAGGCGATCGACCCCTTGAATTTTAGTTCTAACGCTCCCTTCCGGTTATTTCCGAATATTCGCCAGTTGCGTCAGATACTATTGATAGAACCAATATAACGGGAGACTACATATATGTCAACAGCCATCAGCCCGCCCTCTGTCCGCACCCGGTACAATTTCCGTCGCACCTGTTTCAGTGGTCACAAAACAGAGCAATTGCTCGGGATCAGCCAGGTCGAGAACAACGGGCGAATGCGTAGTGGTCAAAATTTGGGCACGCGCCCTGTCCTCGTGCTGTGCTACAGCACTGAATGCTTTGAAAACCGCTTCTACCGCGCCGGAATGGAGACCATTTTCCGGAACTTCGAGCAAACATATCCCATCGCCATCGGGCACATAAGCCAGCAATGTTAGAGCCAGCAATCGCAGGGTCCCATCGGACAACATCCACGACGGCGTCTCGAGATCATTGTGGTGCTTAACCACGAGATAGCAGTGCTGATCTTCGGGACGCACAACCGTGTAAACAGTGGATAAACCCGGCAAAACAGTGCGCAACAGCGCCAGCCAGGCCGCATGCCTGTCCGGCTCATTCACTTTCAGGTCAGCGACCACCCAGGGCAGATTAGTACCATCGGACAACAGATTGCGCGGTTGGCCCGGCGGACTGGGACGACGAATGCGTTCTCCATTGAGATCGAATTTGTGAATACTATTTGAAAGCGTGTGTTTGAGCCATGTAGCAACGGGAAAACGCGCTTCATCCTCGGGTAAATTGCCCAGTGCCGAACGCTTTGCGCCGAGCTTGAAAGAAGGATCCCATCCCGCACCGGATTCATCGTAAAACTTATCATTTCCACCAGGCACTTTATTCACAATGGTTTTGACGCCGCGCAGCCTGGGCGTCGACAGAGTTTGCGGTGTGGGACCCTCCACTGCAAAGAGCGACTCTTGAACAGCGCGGTCATCTCGCTGAATATCTGTGAGCAAAAGCACCCGCTCGGACAGAATCCCGACATCACTATTTTCCTCAACCACGCCAATGGCGATTTCGTATCGACACCGCGAAAAATCCCGATCGGAAAACAGATTGGATTCGTGCGCGGGCACAGACAATTCAACAGCGATTTCAAATCGATCTGCAAAACCGTGCCAGGTCAAATCGCGCAACTCACTCGCCCGACTGTAAATCGCTGCATCGAGGCCATCGCGCACAAAATCCCCGAGAAACGCAATAGCATCGAGAAAAGTCGTTTTACCGCTGCCATTCGCACCAACCAGCATGTGAAAAGGCGCGAGATCCTGTTCAATATGACGCAAACACTGATAATAAAGGGTTTCAAGACGCTGGATCATGTGTGGCTCCTGTATTAAGTTAGAAGCATAGTACATGACAGAAAGAGAGGCGTCAAGAGCAAATGCAATCGAAAAAAACAATCTTAATCACCGGCGCAACAGACGGGATTGGCCGGGCACTTGCAAAAATCTATCAGACGCGCGGAAATCGGTTAATACTGGTAGGCAGACGCCCACTGGACACACTCAATGATCCGTTATACACCAAAGACACATATTGTCGTACAGACCTATCGCAGGACAAGTGTGCAGAACGGGTATGTGAATTTCTGAACGCGCAAAAAATCGACGCCATAGACCTGGCGATTCAAAATGCTGGCACCGGATATTTTGGACCTATCGCAGAACAAAGCGCGGAAAGCATTCGGGAGATCACAGCAGTCAACCTGATGGCACCCTTACGCTTGACACACGCCCTGATGCCATACCTGAAAAAAACCAATGGAAAACTCGTAATGATCGGCTCAATCGCACATGCCTTCCCCTGTCCCGATTACGCCGTGTATGCAGCGAGCAAAGAAGCCCTCAACACACTGGGACGCAATTTGCAAATCGAAGGCGACATAAATGTACAGATCATTCACCCGGGAGCGACGCGCACGGGCTTGCATCGAAAAATTGGCATGGACAACGAAAAGACAAAGGGATTTCCGTCTGCAGAAAGGGTCGCCCAAAAAATCACACAGGCGATAGATAGACAGCGTTTTATCGCGACAATTGGATGGAGAAATGCATGGGCGCGATTTTTAGGGTGCTATTGCGAGGGCATGGTCAACGCCATAGTGCGAGCAACGTGAAACACGCGGTCATCACAGGCGCGGCGCATGGAATCGGCAAAGCACTTGCCCATCGCTTTGCACAGGCGGGATATACCATAACGGGCGTGGATGTAGATGCCGCGGGCGCAGCGAGAGTCGAGCGGGAATTGGATGCGCGATTTGTCATTGCAGACCTGCGCTCAGAAGCAGGAGTCGCGCGCGTACTCCCCGAATTGCGCCAGAAAAAACCGATTGACGTATTGATCCACAACGCGGGCATCAACGCCGTGGGACGATTCCCCGACATAAGCATAGAAAATCACGAACGCGTAATCGCATTAAACCTCTACGCACCGATGCGACTCACAGCCGCATTACTCAAAGCCGACCGGATTGCAAAAGGTGCGTCCATAGCCTTCATCTCCTCCCTTGCCCACTACACGAGCTATCCGGGTGCTGCAACTTATGCCGCGACCAAAAGCGGATTGGCCTCCTACGCACGCAGTTTATCCATCGCTCTCGCGCCGCAGAATATTCACATCATGACAGTCTTTCCCGGTCCAACGCGCACAGCCCATGCGCGGCGTCACAGCCCGCACAACACACGCGAAGAAAAACGCATGCCGCCCGAAAAATTGGCGCACCACATCTTTCAAGGTATAAAAAAGAAAAAGCACCTTATCATACCAGGTGCTACCAATCGAATGCTCGCCCTCCTGGGCAAATGGTGTCCGCCTATGATGGAATATGCGATGCGTAAGATGATTTTGGAAAAGTTGTGAGATCTTTTGACTCTTGACCTGCCCTACTCACACTTTTTCCCCACAAAAAAAGGACCCAGCGATTCGACATAAAGCGCGGTTTGCTGGGTCTTTCTCATATCCTGCACAACGCGAGAGAGCGGATAGAGTTCTGCACCGATCAAACCAATGACAAAATCATTGTCATCGACATCGAGGCCATAGCTGGCCAGACGAATATCGTGCGCATAATCTTCGCGGCCATAAGCGCGTCCAATAGAAGCGTGCTCCATCAAAATTTTGCGCTGTTCCCTGTGATCGAGACGAGCAAAAGCCCCATTGCGACGCAACGGGTACCAGATCGCCCAGGGCCATTCGGGATTGAGCACATTATCTCGCGGTCGATCAATAAGCGCGTATTCGAGATCCGGCTCGTAACCCGTGGCATACGTGCGCCCGAGCATCGTGAGTTCGGGACGACGTGTACAGACAGAGAATGGATCGCTACTGAGCAGCGCGCGAATATCCGTAACAAACAAATCCGGTGATTCGGTCAAAAAAACAATACCAATACCATAGGGATCGTGCGCATCGAGATAGAGCGCAGCATCGAGATCACTTTGTTCCAGGGCTTGAGATACCGCACCAACATCCTTGACATCTGTGAAAACCTGCAACTGCATATAAAGCCGCCGATCACTCGTTTGCGGTTTCCCATCAACAGGCGCACCGTGTTCGAGGATATCGAGTTTTTCTTTTGATTCAGTAGAATGATGCACGTCTTCAGGCCTCCAGTTATGTGTTCTACTGCAAAACGCTTTTCATTTTCAACGCGGAAAGATAGGGCTTGCACCTGAAAAGAGCAAGCCCCAGATCAGTGGATGAACGATTATCGCATCTGCGAATCAAAAAAACGACAACTTGTAATGCGCTTTAAAACTCCGCCCTGTCTCGGGCATCACGGATCGAATGCGCGAGAGATGATTGCGGTATTCCGTATCCAAAAGATTGTCAACAGAGAGAATAATACTATGGCGGGTATGGTCGGTATTAATGTCGCGCTGGGCATAGACACCGAAAACAGCATAGCCATCCGTAGGCTCTTCGAATATATCCACCCGCTCCTGTCGTGTAACAAATTCCGCAGTCCCACCAACCGTAAGCCATGGATGCTCATAAATCGTACTTCCAACAAATTTGAACGGCGGCATCTCGGGCAAGGGCAACTGCTCATCCAGGTTCTCTCCACGCACATAACTACCGTTCAATTCCAGATTCAAACGCGTATTCAAACGCCACCCCAGATGCATCTCCAGACCCAAAAATCGCGCGGCAACACCATCGGCAGCGTAAATCGGCAGCAGTTGGGCAAAATTGATCTCTCCGGTATTGCGCGGGGCAATATAGGTATCAAACTCGTTCCAATATCCGCTCAAAACAAAATCGAAACCCGGTTGCAAATAATGAAAAAAGACCTCAAAGCCCAGGCTCGTTTCGGCCTCGAGATCGACATTGCCCACCTCAAAAGTGTAAGCAGCCAGATGCGGTCCATCGTTGTAAAGCTCTTCAATAGTAGGCACGCGCTGAGACCGGCTTAAGTTTAAACCACCAGTTAGCTGGTCGGTAATGTTCACAAGCGGGCTGATTGCCGCAGACCAGGCGTGAAAGGTGCGATCTACATCGAGATCTGCAATGCTCCTTGTTCTTGGGCGCGGATCAAAGTCGGCATACGTATAACGCGCAGCAACCTGAAATTCGATGTGTCGATAGCTAAACTCGTGATAAAAACCAAGGTAAGCGTTTTGCTCTCGCGTGGGCGGCGTAAAAACAAACGCGCCCAATTTGAGATGGTGGTGACCAAAGCCCAGGGACAGAACGGTATTTCGCGTCTGGTCCTGTGTGTTCATAAGCAACTTGAGATCACCGCGGTAGTCGTGGAACAAAAACTCGGACCCAATACTGCCGCTGGATTCGTACTCGAAGTGGTGATAGTAAGTCCTGGTAAAATCCACCTCTACACTACTGAACACCTGACGATCAAAATGGTATGCCGCCTTGCCATCAAATACCCGACGCTCAATATCCAGATCTACGCCATTGGGATGCCCACCAATAAATCCACCGGGAATGCCGTATTGGGTCAAAAACTGATCAAAAGAAGCCCCGATATATCCCCGGTCAGTGGGATATGACAGACCGAGCGTATGCGTACGCGTTTCAATCGGTGTATTGGCGAGCCTACCAATGGGGGTTTGCACATCTCGAGTATCGCGGTACGTGGTCTCGGCATACAGCGCAAGCGGCCCCACGGGCACTGTAATCCCAACGGCAGAGAGATACCCCCGATTGACCGTCTCGCCATAAGCACCAACACTGCCAGAAACGCGCTGCGGATGGTCTTCGGGAATCTTCTGTTTCACCACATTGATAACCCCGCCAATAGCCGATGCCGTGTGAAGCAGTATGCGCGGTCCCCGAATAATTTCGAGACGCTCTGAATTAAAAGGCTCGAGCGTAACAGCGTGATCAGCAGAAGTAGCGGATAAATCGCGGGTCTCCATACCATCTATATTGATCTGCACGCGATCGCCACTGAGGCCGCGTATAACTGGTCGAGCAGGTGCAGGTCCCATGCTGCGGATGGCGACGCCGATTTCGTTTTTCATCGTCTCTGCAAGCGTGAGACTGTACTTCTTCTGAAGCTCATCTCCAGAAAGCACGCCAGTGGCTTTGTGCAATTCTTCAAAGCGGGTTTCCGCACTTTTCCCTACCACGTCAATGGTATCAATCTGGATCTCCCGGACTACCATTTCGACGTACAGAATGGGCAATTTCTCACCTGAGACCCTTACTTCCCGACTCACCAATCCATAGCCTACACGAAAAAAAGACAGACTATGAACGCCCTCCGGCAGATGAAAGATAAAACGGCCTCGATCATCGGTTGTCGTGCCCTCTGCGCCATCATTGACTTTGATATCAACATCGCCGATTGCGCGTTGGGTTTTGCGATCAAAAACATATCCCTCGAGCAATCGCGTATCTTGAGATGCGCCGATCGCAAAAAAAAAGAACACAACAACCAAAAAAGAAGTCGTGAATCTCAAAACGAATCTCCAACAGAGAAAAAGCCCCCACCCTGTGTCTGAAAGACCGGATGAGGGCAAAGCAGTTACTACTCTCCGACATGCACCGGAATGGGAATCGTGCGAAAATCCACATGATCGTCGTGCGTGACCTGGAGCTCAATCGTAGTTTCGCCTACCTTGAGACCCCGCAGGTGAAAATCAAACTTGCCGACATCGTCGGCATCCTGAACAACTTCCAAAACCGTGGGATCGGCAATCGCCCATGTAAATTTGAAATCCGGATCATCTGGCGGGTCAATCTCGTCGCCATCTTCATCCAGAAAACGGATGCTCCAGTGCGACGTTTCCTCATTGAGGGGGGCGTCGAGATGATCTTTCCGACCACCGCTGGCATCAATCTGCCCTCGGAAATAGCGGAAAAAACGATTGCCCGAATCTATGATAACCAGACCCTCGGGTTCGAAATGCTCTTCCTGGTGAGACGTGGGATCATCACTACCACAACCGATCACAAAGAAAGTTAGAACTGCCACAGCGGCAAAGGTGCGTTGAAACGAGTTTCTTACAAAAAACATGATAGTCTCCTGAATAAGCCCGCACGGGCAGAGAACACAGAGAGAGGTCCTCTTATGCCCGCACAAAAAGGCACAAAAATAAAAAATAATGCAAACTTTAGTATTAAGATCTGACGTTACGCAGAGGCACACTATAACGCGCCTGTCATTCTGAGCCGTAACGTAGTGGAGGCGAAGAATCTCATACCAACTCAGGTGGAACAGATGCTTCGGCAACGCTCAGCATGACAAAACGCATGACATGCGTAACATCAGTTAAGATATTCAGTATTCAGGAAACTACTGGAGGGGATCGGCCCTGAGGCGCGAGGAAAAACTGGTGGGATAAAAATATGAGATGCGGCAGAATAGCAAAACAACAGGCGTATAATACACCAAAAACGACTATGGCACTGATAAGACCACAAAAGCTATAAACCCAATGGCAAACGAGGCAATGGATGTCATGTTCAACATGCTCAACCGCATGCCCAAAGGCAAAGACAAACGCGCCGATGAACAATATGGCGATCAGTGTTTTATCGAGTTTTTCTCTCGATTCAGTGGGATGATGCACGTCAACAGGCTCCTGATATCCAATGGATACTTACCAGATTGTTGCCACTTGTGATTGCTGAATTTTTTCATCTTTACTGATCAGCGGCAATTCCATATACAGCGCAGTACCCGCAATGATGCGGTCAGGCATATCAGGCACTATTGTTCGGGGTATCTCAGCTATTTTGTGAACAATATCTTGGGTTAGATCTACCAAAACCAAATTGCTATCACCTGTTTTTAGATTATCGTGAAGCAGTTGCTGATTTTCAAGTGGAATACGACCTTTTTCTTGTAAATAAAGAATTTCAACCAAACAGATCGTGGGTATGTAAATGAAAGCGTCGCCCTGTTCACAGGCATCAAAAATTTGGCTGGCCTTAGCTCCTAGAAGAACGCTACCCTCCAAATACCAGATCAAACCATGTGTATCAGTGACTGCACGAGTCATTGGGAAACCTCTCGAGGGAAATTGCCCCACATTTCCTTACGGTTTTCACGTATTTCTTTATCCGTGATGTTTAGTCCTTTCCAGATACCTCGTAGAGATCTGTTTTGGGCCTTCTTTATCCCTTTAAGATCATGTTCTACTTGATCGGTCATACCGCGAATCAATTGAATCTTCTCCTCAACTGACAGCGAACGCGTTGTATTCAAAATTTCTGCCAACATGGGATCAGTTGCCATTTCAGACCTCCATTTGTGTGCTCTGCCGCAAAATTTGCTTTCTTTCATTATTTCCAAAATGAAAGATATGACTTGACCTCAAAAAGAGCAAGCCCCAGATCAGTCTGCTGGTCTGGGGCGTAGTAAGGTTTTAGGATAACTGACCGCTAAATTAAAAGAAAAACATCTTGTAATGCACTTTAACACTCCGTCCTGTCTCGGGCATCACGGATCGAATGCGCGAAAGATGGTTGCGGTATTCCGTATCCAAAAGGTTGTCCAAAGAGATAATAATACTATGGCGGGTATGATTGGTGTTAATGTCGCGCTGAGCATAGACACCAAAAACAGCATAGCCATCCGTAGAATCTTCAAATATATCCACGCGCTCCTGTCCTGCGACAAATTCCGCAGTCCCGCCAACCGTAAGATAAGGATGCTGATATGTCGTGCTTCCAACAAACTTGAGCGGCGGCATCTCGGGCAGAGGCAAATGCTCATCCCTGTTCTCTCCACGCACATAACTACCGTTCAATTCCAGATTCAAACGCGTATTCAAACGCCACCCCAGATGCATCTCCAGACCCAAAAATCGCGCGGCAACACCATCGGCAGCGTAAATCGGCAGCAGTTGGGCAAAATTGATCTCTCCGGTATTGCGCGGGGCAATATAGGTATCAAACTCGTTCCAATATCCGCTCAAAACAAAATCGAAACCCGGTTGCAGATAGTGAAAAAAGACCTCGAAGCCCAGGCTCGTTTCGGCCTCAAGATTGACATTGCCCACTTCAAAAGTGTACGCAGCCAGATGCGGTCCATCGTTGTAAAGCTCTTCAATAGTAGGCTCCCGCTGGGATCGGCTGAAATTGAAACCGCCCGTTAGCTGATCGGTAATGTTCACAAGCGGACTGATTGCCGCAGACCAGGCGTGAAAGGTGCGACCTACACCGAGAGCCGCAATACTCCTTGTCGTCGGACGCGGATCAAAGTCGGCATACGTATAACGCGCAGCAGCCTGAAATTCAATGTCGCGATAAATAAATTCGTGGTAGAGACCTAATGAAGCGCATTGCTCTCGCGTGGGCGGCGTAAAAACAAAACCCCCCAATTTGAGGTTATGATGACCAAAGCCCAGGGACAGAACGGTATTTCGCGTCTGGTCCTGTGTGTTCATAAGCAACTTGAGATCACCGCGGTAGTCGTGGAACAAAAACTCGGACCCAATACTGCCGCTGGATTCGTACTCGAAGTGGTGATAGAAGGTCCTGGTGAAATCCATCTCTACACTACTGAGCACCTGACGATCAAAATGGAAGGCCGCCCTGCCATCAAACACGCGGCGATCAATATCCAGATCTACGCCATTGGGATGCCCGCCAATAAATCCACCGGGAATGCCGTATTGGGTATCGAACTGGTCAAAAGAGGCACCGATATATCCCCGGTCAGTGGGATATGACAGACCGAGCGTATGCGTGCGCGTGTTAATAGGTGTGTTGACAAGCCTGCCAATAGGCGTTTGCACATCCCGGGTATTGCGGTACGTAGTCTCGGCATACAGCGCAAGCGGCCCCACAGGCACTGTGATTCCAGCGGCAGAGAGATACCCTCTATTAACCGTCTCGCCATAAGCACCAACACTGCCAGAAACGCGCTGCGGATGGTATTCCGGAATTTTTTGTTTCACGACATTGATAACCCCACCAATGGCCGATGCCGTGTGAAGCAGTATGCGCGGACCCCGAATAATTTCGAGACGTTCTGAATTAAAAGGCTCAAGCGTAACCGCGTGATCAGCAGAAGTAGCGGAAAGATCGCGGGTCTCCATACCATCTATATTGATCTGCACGCGATCGCCACTAAGACCGCGTATAACCGGCCGAGCAGGTGCAGGTCCCATGCTGCGGATGGCGACGCCGATTTCGTTTTTCATCGTCTCTGCAAGCGTGAGACTGTACTTCTTCTGAAGCTCATCTCCAGAAAGCACGCCAGTCGCTTCGTACAATTCTTCAAAGCGCGTCTCTGCGCTTTGGGCGACCACCTCAATGGTATCCGCAACAATTTCCCGGGCAATCATTTCGACGTACAGAATGGGCACTTTCTCATCCGAAACCCTTATTTCCCGACTCACCAATCCATACCCAACACGAAAAAAAGACAGACGATAAACACCCTGCGACAGACGCAAGACAAAACGGCCCCGATCATCGGTTGTTGTACCCACCGCGTCATCATCGAGTATGATATCGACATTGTCAATTGTGCGTTGGGTCTTGTGATCAAAAACATATCCCTCGAGCAATCGCGTCTCATCCGACGCGCTGATCGCGGAAAAGCAGACCACAAAAACGAGAATGAAGGCTGTAAATCTCAAAACATACCTCCTATAAAAAACCCTCATCCTGTGTCTGAAAGATCGGATGAGGGCAAAGCAGTTACTACCCTCCGACATGCACGGGAATGGGAATCGTGCGAAAATCCACATGATCGTCGTGCGTGACCTGGAGCTCAATCGTAGTTTCGCCTACCTTGAGACCCCGCAGGTGAAAATCAAACTTGCCGACATCGTCGGCATCCTGAACAACTTCCAAAACCGTGGGATCGGCAATCGCCCATGTAAATTTGAAATCCGGATCATCTGGCGGGTCAATCTCGTCGCCATCTTCATCCAGAAAACGGATGCTCCAGTGCGACGTTTCCTCATTGAGGGGGGCGTCGAGATGATCTTTCCGACCACCGCTGGCATCAATCTGCCCTCGGAAATAGCGGAAAAAACGATTGCCCGAATCTATGATAACCAGACCCTCGGGTTCGAAATGCTCTTCCTGGTGAGACGTGGGATCATCACTACCACAACCGATCACAAAGAAAGTTAGAACTGCCACAGCGGCAAAGGTGCGTTGAAACGAGTTTCTTACAAAAAACATGATAGTCTCCTGAATAAGCCCGCACGGGCAGAGAACACAGAGAGAGGTCCTCTTATGCCCGCACAAAAAGGCACAAAAATACAGAAAAATAATGCAAACTTTAGTATTGAGATATTCAGTATTCAGAAGACTACTGGAGGGGATCGGCTCTGAGGTGAAAGGGAAAACTGGCGGAATAAAAATGTGGAGTGCGGCAGAGCGAAAAAACAACAGGCGTATAATGCACTCAAAATGACTATGGCACTGATAAGACCACTAAAGCTATAAATCCAATGGCAAACGAAGCAATGGGTGTCATGTTCATCATGGTCACCATGGTCAACCGCATGCCCAAAGGCAAGGGAAAATGCACCGACGAGCAATATGGCGATCAGCGTTTTAACGAGCGGGTGTCTGGTGTAGAAATTCATTTTATAATACTATATGGGGCTACCTCGAGCAAAAATAGTTATCTATCAGTGCGTCTATTTTTCCCCTGCGGAATGCGCTCGCAATTGTCTAATCGATTGCAATCGCAAAAGCAATTTTTCGAGATTTGATTTTAGCTCTTTTTGGATCTCGACCATTTGCTCGGGTGTCACCTGTAGATCTTCTTTTTCGTGATGATGTCCATGACCGTGATCATGGGCCTCTGCCGAGTCATCTCCCGGCACTTCAACCACATTTTTTTCCCACAATTCAAAGTCTTTTTCGATAACCTGAAGACTATCGCGTATATCCACAGCATGATGTGAAAATGACTTCAGGCTATCCAGTTGGCTCTCAAATTGCTCTTCAATTTCCATCATCGCCTTGTGAATATCCGCCGCCTGTTGCAAGTGGTGTGCATCTTCTTTATTTTCTCCATGGCAAGAAACAAAGAACGCAAACACTATAACACTTATCACTTTGAGCCGCATTGTATCTTGTCTCTCCATATCTTACGTCTCCTTTCGCGTGTTTATCCTATTTTTCACAATCATCTTTGCGACATAAATGATGATTCCGAATATGGCCTGAGATCAAAAATCCCTTC
>VXRD01000138.1 GCA_009838845.1 Gemmatimonadota bacterium
GCTTCTTTTTTGTAATAATTATCAATGCGAATAATATTTAACGAGGTGTATATATCGTCTCAATATTATCTTTGGAGACGATATATAGCCTAAAAATCTGTAAATTAAATAAAATATAGACGGCATGTCGGCCGAAAATTATTCCTTATATTATTGATAAATGAGATATGAGTCAGGTTAAATTTAGTTTGGCTTTTTTTTTTATATTTTCAATTAAACAAGAATTCGATTGGCTGCCACACGCGTCTTTCAACAACCGCATCTCTCCCCCGTGTTCTCATAACACAAAGGAGTTTTTTTATGCAATATAAATTCCATTTCAAGTCTCTCGCCCTTGGCCTCGTTGCCCTGCTTGTGATGAGTGGTGCTGTCGTATCACAAGAAACACCGCGTACCGAAAGCGCGGATACAACTGCCTTACCCCCACTCACAGATATACTCGAGGAAGTGGTCGTGCTCGAAGAATTGGTGGTCATAGGCACCCGCGCACAACCGCGTTCTGTCACCGAATCCGCCGTGCCCATCGATGTGGTTACCGGCGAAGATTTCGTCAAGCAAGGCGGTAGCGATGTACAGGACTTGCTGAGAAATGTTGTGCCCTCTTATAACGTCAATCTCCAGCCGATCAGCGATGCGGCAACCGTCGTGCGACCGCCCAACCTGCGAGGGCTGGCACCCGACCACGCGCTGGTACTCGTCAACGGCAAGCGTCGCCACCGCGCATCTGTAATTTACTGGCTGGGCAATGGTCTCTCCAATGCCGCACAGGGGCCAGACATATCCGCCATACCGAGTATTGCCCTCAAGCGCGTGGAAGTTCTGCGCGATGGCGCATCCGCGCAATACGGCTCTGACGCCATTGCCGGCGTGTTGAATTTCGAGCTCAAAGACAATTACGAAGGCGGCTCTATTGAAGTCAAACCCGGTATTTTCCGGCAAGGGGACGGAGGCACTTACGCCCTGGCTGGCAATATCGGTCTGGGCACATCCGATACATGGATCAACCTCAGCGTGGAATATGGGAATACGGATGAAACCGACCGCTCTATCCAGCGCGACGATGCCGCGCGTTTGATACGTGTAGGCAATACCCAGGTCAACGATCCCGCACAACCCTGGGGTCAACCCTTTGTTAGAGACGACCTGAAACTCTTTGTCAACTACGGTGCCACCATTAACGAGAATATGGAGTTCTACGGGCACGGCAACTATGCGAGCAAAGAAGTTGAAGGTGGGTTTTACTTCCGCAATCCCAATACGCGAGGTGCCGTATATCAGGGACCCGTATTGATGTGGGACGGCACGAACTATTACACGAAATCGGAAGCCGAAGCCCTGGGGATTGTCGATGGCGTCAACGGCAATCTGGTCGCGACCTTGCTCGTCGGCAACATGAGCGGTGGCGATGTTCCTGTGGTAGCCATAACCTGCTCGGAGCCAGATGCAGTAGCCTTAAAACAGGTTTTCGACGATCCCAATTTGTTCACATTCCAGGAACTCTTTCCCGGTGGCTTCACGCCCCGCTTTGGTGCGAACACCACAGACCGTGCCTTTCTGGCGGGTATCAAGGGCTCGACGCAATCGCTGCTGACCTGGGACCTCAGCGCATCTTATGGGCGTCACCACTCCGATTTCTTCATCTTCAACACCGTAAATGCTTCTCTGGGGCCCAACACGCCAACGGAATTTAACCCCGGCGATTATATCCAGACAGATACCAATTTCAACTTTGATGTGACATACCCATTCAGCGAAGAGTTTTTCTTTGCCGCCGGTCTTGAATATCGCACTGAAAATTTTGAAGTTGTACCCGGTCAGCGCGAGTCTTTTGAAATAGGCCCCCTGGCGAGTCAAGGATTTAGCTCGGCTTCCAATGGGTTCCCCGGTTTTGGTGATATTGCCGCGGGAAATTGGAGCAGATATAACTGGGCGATTTATGGAGATGCCGAATTTAGTCCACAGGAAAACTGGTTGCTCGGCGCTGCCCTGCGTTTTGAAAACTTTGAGGATTTTGGTGCCACGACGACTTTCAAGGTGGCGACCAATATCGGGTTGAACGAGAACGTGAACGTGCGCGGCAGTTTCAGCACGGGCTTCAGAGCACCCACGCCCGGCCAGCAAAATGCCTTTAATGTCACGACTGAGTTTGGAGAAGATGACAACGGTAATTTTATTTTGGTCAATAGAGGCACAATTCCCTCTATCCATCCCGCAGCGGCATTGGTAGGTGGCGAAGGGCTTAAACCGGAAAAGTCCGTCAATATCTCGGCTGGCTTTATTTTTACGAAGCACGTTTATCCCGTCGATACCAATATCGCTCCGCTCAATGTAACGATAGACTATTTCAATATTTCAGTGAAAGATCGCATGACGACCTCCAGCGACAAAGCACTTACGTCTCAACAAATTGACCAATTGGAGGCCACGGGCATCAATGCGAGAAACCTGCAAGAATTTGCGTTTTTTACCAATGACTTTGAAACAAAAACCCAGGGGATTGACTTTGTTCTTACGGCCCCGGTGTGGTGTCATGGCGAACTGAGTATCGCGTATAACTACACCAATACCGAAGTGACCAAATACGACTCTAACCTTCTCGACGAACAACGCATTACGCTATTGGAGAAAGGTCTTCCCAGACACCGCGGAAACTTGACCCTGTCAAAACCCATAACGCCTTATTGGAGTGCATTGGGGCGCGTCAATTATTACGGTTCCTGGGATGAGTGGAGCGTGGGGCATCAAGTCTTTGGAGACGCATTTTTGATCGACCTCGAGTCCAGCCTTTCTCTTGGCAACGGAGCGACAATAACTGCTGGCATTCAGAACATTCTCGATGTCGAGCCTGATAATATCGAAGAAGGTGTCAACCCGGGTCCCATAGTCGGCAGGCCATTCGGGGAGTACAGCCCTTACGGCTTTGGCGGCACATTCCTGTACGCAAAAGCCAGTTACAATTTCAGCTATTAAGTATTGTAAGCCGTTACAGAAAAGCCGAGTTTTTCAAAAAACTCGGCTTCTTTTTTTAAAACAAAGAACTTTGAAGATCAGCAGCCTGCCTTTCGCGACAGAGCTGGGCGATCTGAGCGCCTATAATAAAAATAATTGCCGAGAAGTATATCCACAAGGCCACGACCACCAGCAGAACATAAGCCCCGTACAGATACGATATAGAACCGAAGTGACTCAGGTAATAGCCAAAGCCCCATTCGGTGAATTTCCACAGCAGAGCAGCCCAAAAAGCGCCTGTTGCCAGCATCTTTATCTGGATCTTTTGGTATGGAAGCAGCCAGTATAACCCCAGAAAGACGGCAAAAATCAGGGCGAGGGAGGTAAGACCGTAGAAGTAGGTGATATATGTGTGCAGCAGAGATGGAGCAGTGTCGATGACGGTAGATAGGATGGGCAAAGCGAGGACTAATAGAAGAAAAATATATATTACCAGAAGTACCATAGTGAGATCTTTCAATTTGCCCACTGCTATTGGCAAAATCCCTTGCAAGAATTTTATCCAGCGTCCTGGGGTATTTATATTTTTTATCTGGTCCATCGCGACCCACTCTGTCTCATCCCCATTCGGTCCTAAATGGTGTTCGATCTTGAAGACCGCATTGAGCAGGGTTCGCATGCTGCTGAACAGACTACTGGCACTCACTATCAAAATCAGCAAACCCGAAATCCCATAAGCCTGTTTGAAGGTCATGACACCTGAGACGCGCAAGGATAAAACCTCCTTCAGATACTCGGCCTCTTCTGGATATGGGATGAGCACATCCACCGTTTGATTGACCAGGTGAGCTATCGCCCTCACGTCCAGAATGGCCTCAAGTGCGAAGAAGATCAGAAAGACCAGAGGTACAAGGCACAAAAGAGTGGCAAAAGCCAAGCCGCCACAGAGCAGAAAGAGATTGTTATCGCTCATCCTGACAAACAGACCGCCCAGATAGTAGGCACAAAAGCCTTTTTTTGTTATTTGTTTGCCCATAGATATCAGTGGTTAATGATATAGATGAACGTCTGCATTATGATAAAGTTGTGCCAAATATATACCCTGTATTGCCCCTCTCCAACCCCAAACTCAGATATTGCGCTTGCTATTGCGCGTTAAGATATGAATATTGAAGAAATCAGAGTCCGGGTCCTACCATGATTCAAGCCACAGACGTCGCAAAATGGTACGGTTCAATCAGAGCCGTTGAAAACATCAGCTTTTCACTCGCGCCTGGCGAAATTGTTGGGTTTGTCGGCCCCAATGGTGCGGGCAAAAGCACGGTGCTCAAAATGCTGGCGACCTATATTTTGCCTTCCTCGGGAAAAATCACAATTGATGGCCTCGACGTGGTTTCACATTCCTTGTCCATACGCCGCAAAATCGGCTACCTCTCTGGCGATACGCCGCTCTATCAGGCAATGCGCGTGGATAAATTTTTGAGATTTTGTGGCAAAGCGCGCGGCCTCTCAGGCGATGTTCTCGAAAAAAACTTCGCCTGGATTGTCGATATATGCGGTCTCTCTCCTCATCTATACAAACGCATCGACCAGTGTTCCACGGGATTTCGCCAGCGCATCGGTGTAGGGGCTGCTCTCATCCATGATCCGCCTATTCTCCTGCTCGATGAGCCTACGCACGGTTTTGATCCTCTGCAAGTTCTGGCATTCCGGGACTTGATCCAATCCCTCAGCAAAAATCGGATTATCTTATTCAGCAGCCATATTATACATGAAGTCTCTACCCTATCTGATCGCGTGCTAATAATACATCAGGGCAATTTGTTGGCTGATGGCCGCATAGATGATCTGGCGCAACAAACGGCGCAGTCCAGGGATCTTGAAGCCATTTTTACCCATCTTATACATCAGCAAAATTAAGGAGAAATCGCGCATGCCCGATCGCTTGCGCCCAAAGGCCTTTGCACGGGGTATTGGCGTGATCTTTACCCGCGAAATTAATGCCTATTTTGACACGCCAATTGCCTATATCTATGCCTCGGTTTTCATCATTCTGTCCTGCTCGACATTTATGAACGCCTTTTTTCTCAATGGCGTACTCGAAATGGCACCTTATTTTGACCTGCTTCCCTTTTTTCTCATACCATTTATCCCCGCCATAACCATGCGTTCATGGGCTGAAGAACGCGCGCAATACACCATTGAATTGTTGATGACCATGCCCCTGCAATCTCTCCAGATTGTACTTGGCAAATATTTATCCGCCCTTGTCTTTTACATGATCGTCCTCTCGGGTACCTTGCCTATCGTTTTTATGCTACTCGTCCTGGGGACTCCAGACCTCGGTCTGATTTTTTCATCCTATTTAGGCGCGCTCTGCCTGGGTGCATTTTTTCTTTCATTTGGTCTGTTTGCATCGGGGCTTACGCGCGATCAAATTGTCGCTTATGTTGTCGCAGTGCTATTGGGTTTTGTATTTGTATTGAGCGGACACGAAAAAGTGGTTGAAATCCTCGACGGATTGGTTCCCGCATATCACATCGGCAGCCTGCTCTATGAATCGCTCTCCATTGCCCCGCACTACAGTGCCTTTACCCGCGGCATCATTGCCCTGCCGGCAGTGCTCTATTTCTCCTTGCTTAGTGTCTTTTTTTTATGGATGAACGATCTATCTCTCAAACGAGACCGCGGATGATATGGATAATTGGATAAAAATTCCTCTGGTCTTTCTTTTTCTTATCGCCCTGGTGTTTTACACAGGTCGTCTTTTGGAAAATCAGGGCACAGGACACCTGTATCTGACGGCAGCGCTTTCGCCCGATTCACAAACCTTTTATACCAAACTCGAAGCACCCCTTTCTCTGACGTATATCGCAAAGCATCTGAAGGGCGTAAAAACACCCGTACAAAACTTTCTCGCGCGCCTCAAGGCACTGGCTCCCGACCGCATAGATTACCGCATTGTGGATCCGGACTCTGAACCTGGACGCGCTTACGCCATTGAAAAAAAAGCCGCCCCCTTTCACGTGCGCGATATTCAACGCGACGAACACGGTGAACAAACGGTCTGGTCTTCGCTCGTCATCGCTTATGGCGATCATCCCGAAATTTTGATCCCCAGGATCACATCCTCAGACTTACCTTACCTGGAGCACCTGCTGCTCGCTCATCTCAAAGCACCCACACATCTCCCACGTCCCGTCATCGCGATTTCCGCGCCACAACAATTTGGTCTCTTCACAAAATTTCTCGGCCAATGGGGTGATATTGCCCTCGCCGATTCCAATACAATTCCACCAGATGCGGATGTGATCTTCTGGCTCGATCCCACATCCGCCAATTCTTCTGTCCTTCAAAACGCGATTGACAAGGGCCGCACAGTCGTGCTTGCAGGCAGTCCATATTTCATCGACTACTCGGTCAATGATACTGGAGAAGTAACATACCGCGCATATTTCAACGCGACCTGGGAAAAAATTCTGGCACCTCTGGGAATACGCCCACAATCCGATCTTTTGATGGATCAGAGCCAGGGGCCGATTTTATTTCGCGATAAAAAAAATAAAATCCACCAGATCAATGCCCCCTTTCACCTGCGCGTTATGCCGGGTTTTTACGACCTCAAAGGCTTTTTATCACCAGCCAGAGGCGCGCTGAATTTTGTATCGGCAGGTGCGCTGACAGTCGATTCGCGTGCGGTATCCGAAGCGGGCTATCACCCCGATATTCTGGGCACAACCACGGATAATGCGTATATACAACCCCTTCCAACAGGGCCATTTACAAACAGCCACCTGAAGGAAGCACCCACAATAGGCAAACAAAATGTGATGCTGCGGCTCAGACACAAGGATCCGTGGAAAGGAGAAATTCTGGTGCTCGCGACGTCCAGTCCGTTCCTCAATGGCATATTTAATCAACCCAACTACGCGCATCGTGTCTTTCTTCAGACAATCATGCGCACATTCACCGACCACGACCGCATTTTGCGCGGTCGCGTTAAAAGACCATCATCGCCGCCAATACCACAACTGAGCGCGACTTCGCGTGTGATCTGGCGGGTCTGTGTCGTATTCGTTGTCCCCTTGATCCTTCTAATCCTGGGCGTGTGCTTGTACTATAGCCATATGCGCGTATCTTTTGGACATCTCTCCTTACGTACATGTATTGCGATATTGGTGCTGATTCTCGCCTCCCGCCTCTGGGCCTACCAGTGGGGCCAATTACTTGACCTCACAGCCGAAAAAATACATACCCCTTTGTCATTTTCTCGGGAGCAAATTCAAAATCAAATCCCAAAAACCGACTTGATCATCCCCACTCGCGCGCATCTTCCACCCGCACTAAAAAAAGTAGAAATGGAGACCGTTGCGCGACTCAACAGCCTCGGCATAAACTACACGCTTCGACGACCAAAAGATCTGTCAACAGCTTATCTCAACCGCATTGGCCTGCGCCCATATCAGGTGAAAACCGTGCGGGATGACGTAGAAATTTCTCAATCCGTTATCAGCGGCCTCTTGCTACACTATCCCGGCAGCGCGACAATCATCCCGCGTTTAGATGACCAAACAACAGATCACCTCGAATTTTTGCTCACAACGGCTACTCTTCGTCTATCCACGGGAAAAACGCCCCATATTGCCCTTATCTCAGAATCCCCGCGCCTCTCCCCCGCCGAGGCACATGAGTATCGCCAGAAACACCTGTCTCCCCCCAGAGGTGCCGATGTATTCAGTGAACTAAAAACGCTTTTGCTTACGTATGGATACCGCGTAAGCTATGTCAATCCGCGCACCCCCCATCTCCCGCCGCAAACCGACCTCGTAATCTGGATGCAACCGCGCCGAGATGCCAGCCCCATGATCGCCCTTTTGAGTCAGCACCTCGCTCGGGGTGGTCGCGCCATTGTCGCACTACAACACTACAATATCCAACAGCGCCAGTACTCAGGTGGAGATTTTGAAACCGTGTACTGGCCTCAGCCCCAATACCAGGACCTCAACCGCTATCTGGAACCTCTGGGCATTCCACAGGCGCGCGAAGTGCTCATGGATCAAACCCGCTCGCGCCTCGCCCTTGAAACCCAGATTTATAGACGCGCAGTCCGCGAATACGACGCCCAGGAAGTGGCTCTACCCTTTCTCATCCGGGCTGTTCCGCCACATTTTGATACCACATTGCCCATTGCGCGGCAACTCGGCGATCAGCTCTTTATCTGGGGCAATCGCTTTGTGCCAGATCCGCATCGGCTACAGATGTACAATCTGACGGTAACCCCTCTGATCAGCACGTCAAACCGCACCTGGGCATACCACTGGTCGGGCGGGTGGTTGCCTAAAACTGCATTTTCCCCAGACTCACTTCTTTTGAGCCACCAATCTCTCGCACTACTCGTGACGGGCACATTTCCCCTGGCCGAGTTCAATGCATCATCCCCCACCCTCACGCACCCAATGCCCAATCCCCAAGGCCATCTGCTGCTAATCGGCAGTTCTGAAATGTTCAAAAATGAGTATCTCTATGCGCCGGGTTTTCAACACGAACAATTCCTGCTCAATGCCGTTGCCTATCTCACACATGGCCCACAATTTGCCGATCTTCAAGCCCGCCGAAAAATCGCGCCGGGCTTTTCCTATTTGTCCCCCGACCAAAAAATCCTCTGGCGCGTTCTGGTCGTTGGCCTTGGTCCACTCTCCTTCGGTCTTTACGTTTTTTTTCGATACATTAAAAAAAGGCCATGGTGATTTAAACCATGGCCTTTTTTATTTTTTCACCTACCTAGTCTATCCTTCGTCTCCTGCTTTAGTTGAATCCACTACTGTGGGTGCGGGAGCTACATCTGAGGAATCCACCGCTGCTGGTGCGAAATCAGGCAGTTTCTCTCCCCAGAATGTTGCATCGGTGCTGACCTGATAGACGATGCTTCGGTCCGTCAAATACACTTCTGGACCATCTCCAATCCGCACATAATTGCGCGCCCAATCGGTACTCGACCTGCCGAATACCGCGTGCGCGAGTAACTCATCTTTCGCATTATAGATCACAACATGCGTTCCCATCGCGTCATCTACGGCATACTTAGACCAGTTGTCGGACTTGTCTGTCATTGTGGTCTCGCGACTTACCTTCAACACCTGCTCAAACAATGCCGTGATTCGCAGATCCCGAATTTTCAGAGTATCGTGTCCCACAATCGTCCACTCAAGATCCTTCTTGTGCAGCGTCAGACTATCGCCCTTTGCCATCATTTCAATCCTGTAAATATCATCAGTATTTTCGGGAAAGACCTGGCCTGTAGGGGTCGTATATCCGCTTTCTCGCACCTGCAAAAGCGCGTAAAGACCCAGCAGTACTGCAATCCCGATGAGAAGCCATTTTAAATTATTCATAGAGTGCCTCCAATCGCTTTGCACGTGCCACCACAAGCCGCCACTGTACCAGACCTAAGACAATGACCAGCAGCACGGGTAGCGCAATATTGAGGGTTTTTGCCGTGGTTCGAGTCGTATCCTCCACAGTTTGCAACGGTCGCGTCGTAATCTCGCGCGATCTCAAAGCCACGAGGTCGCGGTCACCAATGAGCACATCTACCGCATTCATCACAAAAATCCCATTGGATGGCACCTGTCCTCCTCCTCCGTCGAGTAGAAAATCGGTCGTAGAAACCAGCACCAATTGGCTCATCACATTTTCCAAACTATCTGAGGTAGCTGTCGCATAAACTCCCACTACCTTGCCCGGTTCGTTGAGCGATTGGAATGCCTGATTTTGAATGGGATTGAGATTGATAAACCCGGCCGCTGCACCCGAATGGTCCGATGTGACCAGCAAAGGCTTCACAAGGCGCGTTGAATCAGCAGTATCGTAAACAATCTCACTGGAAAACAGCATCTGAACTTGTTCCAGGCCACTGACTATTTCGTGATCGGGAAAAGATTGCAACACTGGAAAGAAAGGATACTCCACAGCCGAATTAAAGCGGAAAAATCCGCGCTGCTGAGATACTGTAACCGTGCCACAAATCCGGTCCATCACCAGGTTGTCAGCCAGACTCACGCCAAATGGTTCGAGCACCTCGAAGATATTGGACTGAATGGGCGTCCCGCGCTGCGCCTGAAGGTCGCCATTGATCTTGCTTTGCGCCAAAAACAGATTGCCTCCCGAGTTGATATAGATCCTCAGCGCACCGAGTGCATCTTCAGACAGAGAATCGACAACCCCATTGACGAGCAACATTTCAATATCGTCGGGCACGCCGGCACTCAAAAAGACCGAGCGCACGTCGTAGGCTTCCCGAAGTCGCGCACTCACCCGCTCCATTGCCGGTGCCGAAGCCCCGGTATTCGCCACCCCAACTACAGAGCGGTTATCGTCAACCAGTTTTTTAATTCGCGTTGTAATCTCGTATTCCAGTCCCGTGGTCGTTTGAATAACCGGCAACACCTCTCGCTTATCGCCGTAGAGCAACACCATTCCCATATAAATGCGCTTCACCTCAAATTTGTCGTTTTCGAGTACCTGCAATTGCACGGGCTGAATACCGGATTTTTGCGCGTCAAGCGCCAATTTTTCATCGTCATCGGGTCTGTAAAACTCAAACCGAAAATTGCCATCAGAATACGCGGCATATTCTTCCAGAATATCCTGCAAATACCGCCGCGTATTGCCGTATTGCCCGGGCAAATTTTCGGAAAAATAGACTTTAGCAGTCAAAAAATCGTCGATCTTCTCGAGTATCACCTTGCTCGATGGCGACAGCGAATAAATCTGATTCTCCGTCAGGTCCAGCCGAAAGAAAAAGTTGCGAGAAACCAGATTGCCGAGTGCCACAAGCGCGATAGCAACGACAATAAAAATTACAAAGCTCTTTTTGGAATCAATCGCAGGCATGACTACCTCCACTTCCGCATGTCAATAACGCGCACTGTAAGCGCCAAAAACAACCAGATCAGCGAGCCGAAATACACCAGATTGCGCGAATCTACAACCCCGCGCGACATATTGGACAAATGGTAATCGACCGCCATAAACTGAAGGGGGCTAGCAAGGGCTGCTGGCACAAAAATCAGCAATTTATCGAGCAGATAAAATCCCAACACGAATACCGCTGCGAGAATAAAGGCAACCACCTGATTATCCGTCAAACTGCTCGTGAATGTGCCAATAGCTGCGTAAAATGCACCCACCAGAGCCAGTCCCAAATACCCACAGATTATGCCGCCGTAGTCGATATTTGTACCAACGGTCAAAAGTGTCAAAAAATGTATCAGCGTAAAACCCAACCCGGCCAACACCAGGGTAAATGCCGACAAATACTTCCCAATCACAAGTTCAATATTTTTAATCGGGAGTGTCGCCATCAACTCGTGGGTGCCCGCGCTTTTCTCGCGTGCAAGCACCCCCATCGTGACCGCGGGTACAAAAATCAGATAAATCATCGGCGTAATATTAAATAGTGCCCGCATATCGGACTGACTGAACAGGAAGAACGTGTTGCTAAAGAAATAGCCGTTAAACAGGGCGAAAAATACCAGAAAAATATACGCCATAGGACTTTTGAAATACGCGCCGACTTCTTTGCGATAAATCGCCATCACATTATTCATCGCCCCCTCCTTCCCCAGTCAATCCGCGGAACACATCTTCGAGGTGAACTTGTTTTTGTGTCATCTCCAAAATGGCCCAGCCACTGTTTTTGGCATAATCAAAAATCGCCTCGCGGGGATCCATCTCACGGGCGTATTCTATCGACAGAACACTGTGGCCATCGACCACCTCTATATTTGCAACTTCGATCTCATCAACGCTGCTGGTCAGTTCGGCGAGGCTCTCTTCATTGGCGTATTTTACATCGAGCGTGAGTTGCGTGCGCCCCATAAATCCCGCCATCAACTCTTGACTCGTCCCATTGGCCACAATTTCGCCGTGATCAATAATCACAATGCGATCCACAGTGGCTTCAATCTCTTGCAAAATATGGCTGGATATAATCACCATCTTCTGCTGACCCAATTCTCTAATCAGGTTCCGAATCTCCACAATCTGGTTGGGATCCAGCCCGGAGACCGGCTCATCGAAAATCAACACCTTGGGATCGTGCAAAATCGCGGCAGACAGCCCGACGCGCTGTTTATAACCCTTTGAACACGCAGAAATGGGCAGATGAATCACATCGCGCAAACCACATTGATCAACCACGCGGTCCAAAGCCGTTTTGAACTCTCCGGCGTCTATACCGCGAACTTGAGATATAAACTCGAGATAGTCATACACTCTCATTTCCCCATACAGAGGATTCATTTCGGGCAAATAGCCGATTTGCTCGCGAATATCCAGCGAATGGTCCTGAATATTCAGGTCGTCTATAAAGACATTCCCAGCACTTGGTGCTAAAAAGCCCGTCATAATTTTCAATGTTGTGGATTTACCCGCGCCATTTGCACCCAGGAACCCGACGATTTCCCCGTCGTCAATCTCAAAATCAATGCCCTTGAGTGCATGAATGTCGCCGTAGAACTTCTCCAAATTCTCAACTCGAATCATTCTGGAACTAACCTCCTGAAAAATGGGGAAGGACGACTAATTTTTCAAAACCAAAGATTTAAACAAGTTTATGAAAAAAAATCAAGGAAAATTATAAAAAGAAGACAGCGATAAACACAAATAAAGATAAAAAGTAAAAAAAGGGCGTGCCCACAGGCCGCCCATTTTTTTATTTTACACTTCACACTTCACACTTCATTCAATCCCATAAATCCGTCCCAAATTACCTCCGAAGATCAGTGCTTCCGCCTCGTCCCCCAATTCCAACCGCTGAATTGCCCGCTTGACCTGAATCGGGCGATATTCCGGCAAATTGGACCCAAAAACAATCCGTTCGGGTCCCAATTCTTCAACAGCCTGTTTGACCTCATTCGGTACGGTTTCTTCGGGGTTAATAGCCCACAACTTGTGAAATCGCAGAATCGTTGTGCCCAGATAAACATCGGGGCATTCACGACATACTTCAAGCGCTGTGTCAAACCCATCGGGAAAGCCCATGTGATCCATAATAATCGGCACACCAGGCACTTGTCGCGCCACATTGCCAATACGCTCGGCACTGCAGTTGTCGCGCCCAGAATGAATCGATACCACAATCCTCAGGTCGCGCGCCGTCTCAACAAAAGGAATGACCATGGGATCATCCACATTGTATTTGTGAATAGCACCCATCAGCTTCACGCCCTGAGCACCGCGATCAACATACGTCTTCAAAGCAGAAATCCCTTCTTCGCCCCAATGCGGATCCACGAGCGGACAGGGCAAAAGCTGGGGATGTCCCGCTGTCTTGTCGAGCAACCCATCATTATCTGGAAGGGGCTTGGTCTGCGGCATCACCACTGCCATCTCAAATCCCGCTTCGGCTTCACATTCCAGCAAAGCGTCAATCGTTATCTGCTGCCCATACCAGTCATCTGTCAAATACGCTTCAAAATCTGCGGTAATCATCATGCCCTCCTTGAATCTACGAATCTACGAATCAGCGAATCAGCAAATCTACGAATCAGCGACGCAGTTCTGACTAACTTTGGGGGGCGAGGCGGGGTTCGTCTATTCGTCTATTCGTCTAACCGAATATCCATGGGTGTCATCTCCAAAACCTGTCGCGGCTGCCTCACTGTGCGCGCAAAGTGAAAAACGGGTTGCAACTCTGTGGTGAGTCTCTCCAACGCATCGTCCCTGCTCAGCGTGCGGATCAACCCTTTTTCCATCACCTGTTCTATTAGCGTCTTTTCTTTGGGAAATACCACGAGATTGAGAGATGCATCAGCTTCCAATTCCAATGCCTCACGAATCAGACTCATCGCAGTCTTCATGCCGCCCAATTCATCGACCAGGCCATGCGCTTTGGCATCCTCCCCAGTCCAGATTCGTCCCTTTGCCACGGCGTGAACATCGGCCTGTGACATGTCGCGCCCCTCTGCTACCTTCGCCGTAAAATCTTCATAAATGCGGTCCAACCACGTCTGAAATTTCGCCCATTGCTCGGGCGTAAATTCTGCACCCGTGCCCCATATCAGCGCGTTTTCGCCTACCTGCGCCGTATCCCAGGTAATGCCCAGCCGTTCCCAAAATTCAGTTGTCACAAACTTTCCCGCTAATACCCCAATGGATCCCGTGATACTACCGGGTTGCGCCACAATTTTATCGGCATTCATCGCCACAAAATATCCCCCGGATCCGGCTACATTACCCATTGATACAACTACTGGTTTGTCGGCCTTCTTAGCTTTGGCAACCTCGCGCCAGATCGCATCTGAGGCAACGTAAGACCCACCGGGAGAGTCTATTCGAAACAAAATTGCACGTACATCCTTATCCTTCACAGCATCGCGAAAAGCTTTGGTCAACGTAGTTGCGCCCATTGTAGCAGACCCATATAAGGGATCGTAGGCACTCTTCCCGCGAAGCACAGGTCCCACGCCGTAGATCAACGCCACCTTTGTCCCTTCACCATAAGGTTTTTCATCAATGCGCTTGAGATAATTTTTTATATCCAACCATTTGGTATCTTCGCCATGCTCGCGCTTCACCAGACCGTGCACCTCATCCCAATACGCCAGACTATCTACCAGGCCTTCGGCATGGGCAGATAAGGCCAAAAAAGGTCCGCGGTTAATGAAATCGCGCACGGCTTCGGGCGTTGTGCCCCGCGCCTGTGAAATACCCAGGACCATCTGATCGACCATCGACTTTAAAAGTGCTTCACTCGCCTGGCGGTGTGCGTCTGTAAATTTGGTTTCGGTATATAGGTTCATCGCATTTTTATACTCATACCGGTGATCCATCTGCACACCAATCCCAAGCGAATCCAATGTTCCCTTGACAAAAGGATGCTCCATCGCCAGTCCCATCAAGCCCACATCGCCCGAGGGTTGGAGATAGATGCGCTCAAATGCCGTCGCCAGATAATATCCGACATTACCCGCCCCGAATTCGCCAAATGTCTCGGCAAAAATCGCGGTGGGTTTTCCGCTTTTTCCAAAATCCAGAACCGCATCTCTTATCTCTTGTGCCTGTGCAAATCCCATCGCTGCGCCGCCCCCACGAGCCAGCAATCCCACAACGCGGTCATCCGAAGCCGCCGCGTCTAAAGCGCCGACCACATCGCGCAACGAGCGCACATCGTCTGAGATTAATTTTGCAAATGGATCTTCGGGCACATACTCCGCAACCCCTTGCTCCAGGTTGATCTCCAAAATCACCTGGTCGGGCACGGGATCTTCGCCAGATAGCAATACAACTGACAAGATGGTCAGGGCGACCAGCCCAACCGTAATCCCACCAATCCACGCCAAAATTCGACCAATTTTCCTGCGCATAAAATCCTCCTGATAACCGGATTAAAATGACTTGTTGATATTGCTTAGATTGCAGTGAGACGCACAAATGTCTCACTGAGTTTCGACAAGTTAGTGATTCAAGACTGACCATACAAGAAAAAAAAGGGCATTTGAGAAAATGCCCTTTTGGGTAATGACGCAGATAGATGCCCTCACATCACACAACGGATTCCAACAGCCCCTGACTGCGGCGGTCCAGTGCCAGTATATCGGGCACCTCAAAGCGATTGTTATCCACATCAAAAATCATCAATCGCGTCTCTCCCAGCCACTGCGCGTTTTCAGCGACGGACTTGGCTACAAAATCGCGCCTGCCCCGGTCTGTATCGACGGTCCAGTACGTTACCCCGTATTCATTTTGCAACGCCACGATCTTCTGTATCTCCGCTGTCAAATACCGATTGTCCAGTTCTTCATAAACCAGAGCCTGGCTCTCTTCAGGCAAATCAGACAGGTCCTTGATCATGCAGATCGCTTCATCCTTGATATCCAAAATGCAAAAATAGCGATCTGGTTCCGTCAACGGCGCTGCCCGCACCACTTTCACGCGGGTATAGGACCGATCTCCTTCAATCGTCATCCGCAAAATCCACTGCGGCTCCTTAAACAAGCGGATCTTACCCGGGTCAACCGATTCGGGATGCACCATCTCAATTGGTATTGGCTTCCATTCTTCTGTTTTTTCTTCAATCTCTTCCACTTCCATCTCCAGCATATCCGTAGCCATCAAAATCTCCAATCAGAATTACTCCCCCAACCCCGAACCTCCTGTTGTCAGTTATCAGTCCACCCAGCCCCCTTACCCTTCGCTTTTCATCTGTGTCCATCTGCGTCATCTGCGGATTACTCCAACTCTATCCCCACCGCAGTCATAAACATATCCAGCGTTGTCTCTTGCTGTGTCTTGACCAAGCGATAAAAAATGCCCTCCCGGTCCATCAACTCACGATGCGTTCCGACTTCGGCGATATTGCCTTCATCCATCACCACAAGCCGATCCGCGCTGCGAAGAGTTGATAAACGGTGTGCAATGGCGAATGTCGTGCGCCCTTCAACCAAACGCGCAATCGCCATTTGGATCTTCTTCTCGGTCGGTGTATCCAGCGAAGACGTGGCTTCATCGAGAATGAGAATCCGCGGATTGTGCAAAATTGCCCGCGCGATAGACACCCGCTGTTTCTCGCCGCCCGACAGACGCCCACCGCTTTCCCCTACCCGCATGTCATAACCATCGGGTTTTTTGACAATGAACTCGTGTGCTTCGGCTGCGATTGCTGCGCGCATCACCTCGTCAAAGGTCGCGTCTGGTTTGCCATAGGCGATATTTTCGGCTATCGTGCCGTCAAACAAAAAGGGCTGTTGATGTACCATCCCAATTTGCGATCGCAAATCGCGTAAATTCACATCGGTCATCGGTACACCATCCACCAGCAACCGCCCTCGGTCGGGATCGTAGAACCGACACACCAGATTGATCAGCGTTGACTTGCCAGCTCCCGATTTGCCCACAAGCCCAATCATCTCACCCGCTTTCACCTCCAGGTCAACCCCCTTGAGCACGGGCTTGCCGGGATCATAACCAAAAAACACGGACTCGAACTCCAGATGGCCTTCAATTTTGGGCAAGCGCACAGCATCGGGTTTTTGGTATGGCTCGGGTTCGGAATCAATCACTTCGAACACGCGCTGCGCGCCGGCAAATGCCCGCAAAATATAACTGTAAAAATCGCCAAACCATCGCAGCGGTTGGTACAACATCCAGAGATAACTCATAAATGCGATTAACGCACCCAGCGTCAATTCACCGCCCAGAATCTGCCGCCCGCCAAAATACCACACAAAAAACACCCCCACGTTCATAAACAGGTTTGTCACGGTCCAAAAAACAAACCAGGCACGTTCGCCCCGGGTATCCACATCGCGCAGATCCTCGTTGTATTGGTCAAAACGCTCGCTCTCCTTTGCTTCCTGTGCAAATGCTTTTACAACGCGAATACCGTGAATCGACTCATTCAACTGCGCCGATAGCCTGCCCCACTTTCCCGACCACTGCGTCCAGAAGGTCATAATGCGGTACCATATCCGTGTGCCCGCGAGCACAATTAGCGGAATAGGTGCCACGACAAACAGCGTGAGTTGCCAGTTCATCCACGCCAGAAATCCCAGAATACCGACAAATAACAAACTGTTTGAAAACACAAAATAAAAATCATACGTCATGATCACTTCCATGCGGTCCGTATCATTATTCATGCGAGACGTCAACGCACCCACTTTTCGCCGATCGTAAAAGCGAACGGGCACCATCTGAAACGCGCGGTAGAGATCTTCCCGCAAATCGCCAATAGCGCGCAACCCCAACGATCGACTCAGCGCAGCCATCACGACATCGACCCCCCAGATTAACAGCCGTATAATAACAAGCCCTAAGATCAAAAGTCCCAATCGATCAAGGCGATCTGTTGACTCAATGAATGGAATTGCAACCGCGTCCCAGCCCGTTGTCAAAACACCGTCGATCACATACTCCGTAATTTTAGGTGGCAACAGCGTAAATAAAGCGCTGATAAATGTCAGGGCTATGGTGGTGACCAGTCGCACGGGATAAGCAGCCATATAACCCACAATGCGCCGAAACGTCTGCCACTTTTTTAAACACGCAGCACATACCCCATTTTTTTCGGGCAATCTCTTGCCACAATGCTCGCATTGCGTCTGCTCTAATTCTGTGGGCAATGTTAGCGGCTCATTGTCCTTCAACTGCCGAATTCCATCGGCCACTTCGGCAAACACAGCGGTAAGAGATGGCGAATAGGGGACATGCATTTCAGGTCCTGCTTTGTGCGTCAACGCCAGGGCGCCCAACCCCACGCGCTCCTCCACTTTCACGTCTTCCACATCGCCAATCGCCATCGACTGCGTACCATCCACACCCGATTCGGGAATCACCAGTACCTGTTGATCGGTCACCACTACCCACTGTGGGTTGTAATTCAGGGACTCGTCCAGATCCGTTCCCACCTGTATCAGCACAGTCTCGCCATTGGACTTTGCTGCACCCAGCTTCCTCGCCACGGATGGCGGGAGTTTTTCAATCAATGGCTTTCCTGGTACGTAATTCATGTGAGCCTATTCCTTAATCGCAATAATCTGTGAAATCTCTTCTTGCATCTGTACCAATTTGTAAAACATACCCCGCTGTTCCAGCAATTCGCGGTGCGTTCCCATTTCCACAATGCGACCGGCGTCCATCACCACCAGCCGGTCGGCATTGCGAAGGGTGGACAAACGATGGGCTATTGCAAAAGTCGTTCGTCCTTTGACCAATCGCACCACCGCATCTTGAATGCGTTTTTCCGTTTGCACATCAACAGACGATGTGGCCTCGTCTAAGATCAAAATCCTGGGATCGTGTAAAATGGCCCGTGCAATAGACACGCGCTGCCGTTCACCGCCCGAAAGCGATTCTCCGCGCTCGCCGATGAGCGTATCGTAGCCATCGGGTTTTGTCACGATAAAGTCGTGTGCATGGGCAGCCCTGGCCGCTTCCACAATCTCATCGAATGTTGCGCCCGGCTTGCCATAGCCGATATTTTCCGCAATACTGCCCGAAAATAGAAACGGCTCTTGCAACACAATGCCAATTTGAGACCGCAAATCCTCCAGCCGAATATCGCGTAAATCCACCCCATCTACCTCAATGCTTCCGCGGTCAACATCGTAGAACCGACAAATCAGATTTACCGTTGTCGTCTTGCCCACGCCGGATTTTCCCACCAGTCCGATCATCTCCCCCGGTTTGACATCGAGGTTGATATCGTGAAGCACGGGTTTACTCTTGTCGTATCCAAACGTGACATCATTAAACTTCACGCGACCCCCAATATGCGGCATTGGCACGGCATTGGGGTCTTGGTACGCCTCGGAGGGCGTATCGATAATCTCAAAAATGCGTTCTGCACCGGCCATTGCGCGCGTCATCCAGGAATTGACCATCCCAAACCATTCCAGAGGACCGTAGAGCAACATCATATAGCTGTAAAAAGCCATCAAAGTGCCGAGCGTCAACTCCCCATCGATCACCTCCAGCCCCCCGTAATACCACACAATAATCACGCCGGCCGCGGTCAATAGGGTCATCGTTTTATAAAAAATGCCCCGGTTGACCTCTGTGGTAATACCGATGCGCGTCAATTTATCATTGCGCCTTTTGAACACCCTGATTTCCTGCTTTTCTTGTGCAAATGCCTTCACCACGCGAATGCCCGTGAGCGCTTCATTGACCCGCGCCATAGTGTCAGACCAAGACTGCATCCAACTGGTAAAATATTTCCGCATCCGCCGATAAAACGCATATCCCCAGATCATGATTAACGGAACGGGAATCAGCACCAGAATAGCCAGTGACCAACTCATCATAAACAGCGCGGCGAGAATCCCCAGCAACATCATCGCTTCGATCACCAGATAGGGCAATCCATCGACCAAAAACATCTGTAAACGACTGCTATCGGTCGTCACGCGGGACATCACTGCGCCAACTTGCCGCTTGTCGTAAAATTGCAGGGATAGCAACTCCAAACGCCTGTAAAGCTGGCTGCGGATATCCGCCGTCACCCGTGCGGAAAGCCACGTAACTGTCCAACCGTGCGCCCATTCTGCCCCCCAGGTTAGCAGCCGGATACCCACCAGAATCAGCACGAGCCAGCCGAGCAAGCTGAGCCGTTCGTCGTACAGCGCCTCTACGCCCTCGGGCAGCACCAATACATCATCGACAATGAGCTTAGTCACGTAAGGCGGAATCAACTCGGCAACTGTCGTCACAATAGACGCCAGAGCCAGCACAATCGCGCGTGTTTTGTAGGGCTTCAAATACGATGCAATGCGTCCCAACGTTGCAAATTTGTTTAAACAGGCCGGACATATCCCATTTTTTTCGGGCAATAGCCTGCCACACGATTCGCAGATTGTGCGATCCAGATGCGCATTGATAAAAAATTCTTGCCCCTTGCGCAGTTGCTCGATCCCTCGCGTGGTCTCCGAAAATTTTTGTGCCTGCGTCAGGGAATACGGAACGTGAATGGTCGGCTTATTTTTTCGATGAATTTCCAGACGCGCACCGCCCACCAGAGCCTCTGTTCGCGCCAGTTCTATTTCTGAAATAGGAATATCTGCAATCGAGCCATTTTGCCGCACCAGTACGCGATTGCGCGTCACCACTACCCACTGGTTTCCGAAGTCGCCTTTTTCATCCAGATCGGTCTGCACCCGGATAAGTGCATCTTCCCCTTCGGGCAAAGCGTGTTTCAACCAATCCAAACTACCGTTTTGTTCATTATCCAGTAAACGATCCATCTCTACTCCTGAATCGGACGGTCACCTTGCGTTTTAATTCACACCCTTATTCAGACAAAGATCGCGCAACAAGTGTTTCAAGACCTTCACTTCAACATCTTTTTTCGCAATCGCTACCGACCCGACATAACCCTCTGCGGGGTCGAGGTGTAGCAGCGTCCAATCTTTTATATTCCCTTCTTTTATCCACAACAATTTTGCTTTGCATCCCAAACTGACTTCAAAATTTTTTAATGACTGGGCAAGACCCGTGCCCACAGCTTTCAGATATGCTTCTTTGCGCGTCCAGCAACAAAAAAAAGCCCGACGCCGTTCTTTTCGCGGCAACGCACACAACTGCTTGTATTCACCAGGTGCAAAAAAACGTTTCGCAAGGTCCTGCATATGGCCGACCTTGCGACTGAGATGCTCAATATCAACTCCAATTTCACAGCGCAGAGAAACCGCAATAAGGGCCAGCCCTGCCGAATGGCTCAAATTGAATCGCAATTGAGATTTATCCCACGGAGATGCCAGAGCGGGTTTGCCGTGTTCTCCATAAAAAAAAGCCAGTTCACCTGGCTTGCACTCCATGTATTTGGCGAGAATCGCGCGCAGACATCCGCGTGCGGCAACAAAATGCGCCCGGTGCTTTTCAAAGAGAAATCTGTCGGCACGCACCCACTCATCTGCCGATAGCGTTTCGGCCAACATGTGACCATCAAATGTCTCGCGGTCTAAATCCACCGCCCAGACATGGGCCGTATTTGCTTCTAAACAGGTATGCATAAGTTTACTGACTTGAACGAATCAGCGAATCAGCGAATCAGCGAATCAACGATGGAGTTTGTAACAACTTGGGGTGGCGGGGCGGGATTCGTCTATTCGTCTATTCGCGCTTTTCTCGTCTATTCGTCTATTCGTCACCCCGTCATTCTCAAACACGCCTCATAAGTCTCAAAGCGTTCGCCCTCGATCTCTTCGGGATCGACCAGCTTGAGCCACATTCCCTGATCTTTTTTGTTTCCGCTCAACTGCCTGCGACTGCCCAAATTGGCGGGATCTGCACCGTGCCAGACCACATCGCCATCTTGTAAAAAGATAAATTCATTCCGATACCGGTCAACGATATCCCGCCGACGGTCCTGGTAAAACAGAGCCTGCTCACAGGTGGTGCGACGCCAGCTTTCTACAATTTCCTCGCTATCTGTGCGCTCTGAATCAAACTCGGCCAGGGGGGCAGATACCTCGCTATGAAAATCAATCTCGCGTAGATCAACCGTACCAAAACCGCGCCTGTCTGCGATCAACAAATGGTTGCGGTCGCGTCGAAACGGCGGATTGGGCCAATCGGACGCGGGGTCGTGACCCATCAAATGGGCACCACATGCATCGGTTGCGGTTACATGGTCACCGGCTAATAACGCATTGCAAATACGCCCCTGTCCGCCCCATTCTCTACCCCATTGTCCGGTTAGTGCATCCACAATATTCAGACAAGGTTGGGTGATCAATCCCAAATCGGGCAACACATAAGACAGGCGGATAAAGTGGTGATAATAGGATCTCACGCGGCCGTGTGGCAGCGTGATTGGGGGCAGGCCAAAGAGGTTTTTCATGCAAAGCGTAACCCCCATAAACAGATGATTTTTCATCTTGGCCACAGAAACCACCTCAGCTCCTTCAAAACACGCGCTGAGCGTATAGCGATCAAACATACATCCGCCACCCGGCACGTCATACTGTTTGAACGGCGGTGCATTTGAATCGACAAATCCCACATCGTATTCTTTCAAAATATGCGCGTAATTAAAATCCTCACCCATCAAATGTTCGCGCGTATAGGGATTGGTATCCGTTGCAATAATTTCCGCACGGGTTCGTTCTCGCAACAAACGCAAAACAGCGCGTGCAACCATGTCATCGACCAACTCGCGCCGCCGTCCCATGTAGTAAATAATGCGATTGTGTAGCTTCATCATATTGAACTTGATCACAATCCGGTTGGCTTTTTCCAGCCTTTCCCACGACCGATGCAATGGATCTGTAATGCGGCGCAACGTCCGGTATATTTCTTCCTCCGATGCCCGCCAATTGCAATGCGCTGCGCGAACCTTGTAATTCTTCTCTGTCATTCCGACCTCTGTGGTTAAATGCGATGATATTAGGACTGTCTTATTGTACCTATAAAAGCGAAAAATGAAAAGTGAAATTATAAAGATTTCCTTATATTGACTACATCTAATCCCGAACAAACTTCAATTGGCATTCAGACAGGTATTTTTTTATGCTCGCCGGATTCATCTCTCAATCGCCTCTTACCCCTCGCGAACTCACCCGCACGCTCACGCGCATGGCAGATAGCCTTGTCGTACACCCAAAAGCTCACCGTATCACTTTTGCCCCGCATATTGCGGGCGTTGCATTCGCGCCAGATTGGCGTACGACACCCCCTGTTTGCCAGACACAAATGGGACATATTGCCTATCTCGATGGCGAATTTTTTAACCGCGCCGCGCTGACTCGCTCTGCTACTTCTGACCCAGAATTTTTGGTTCAGACTATCACAGGCAAGCGCGAACAATTGAACCGCATTGATGGCATTTTTTCTGGCGTGGTTTTTGATACGCACAAAAATGAACTGCACATTATCACCGACCGCTATGGCTTGCGTCCGCTCTACTGGACGCGCCTGGGCAATCGAATTACCTGGGCGTCTCAGACCAAAGCCTTCCTCGCGCTTCCCGAATTTTCGCCTGTGATTGACCCCATTTCCCGCGACATGTTTTTCTCTACCGGACAATTGCCTTCTGATCGCACCTGGCTCAAAGACGTCGCGCCCGTGCCTCCTGCAACGCAAATGACATTTCGCATTTCCGACGGTAGTCTTACACAGCAGCGCTACTGGTCCTGGGATGAAATTGCCCCTCTCACTGGGCATCACAGCCAACGCGAATTGGCACAGGAATTGGGCACGCGTTTTCGCACTGCCGTAGAACAGAGAACCACAGGACGAACTGGTCTCGCTCTCAGCGGAGGTCTCGATTCGCGTGCGATCCTCGCCGCCATGCCCAGCACGCCCCAAATCTTCACATTTGGTCACCCCGACAGCGCAGATGTTCGCATTGCAGCCCAGGCCGCATCAGTAAAAAACGCGCCACACACTGTTCTCCCCATCCACAGTCAAAATTGGCTCTTGCCGAGAATCTCCGGCGTGTGGTATGCCGATGGCGCGCTTGACCTGCTCCATATGCACGGGATTGAACATCTCAAACAACAGAAAGAGGCCTGTGATATCTGTCTCAATGGCGCAGGTGGCGATGGATTAGCAGGTGCGGGCCATCTATTTCATCCAAAAGGACTCTCTGTTTACCTGAAAAATAAGCTACATATCCAGGCAGATCGCAACACAGCCCAATACCTCGAAACCGCATTTAACAAGGCGGGATCGGCACACGCTTTTTACATAGACTGGCGCATGCGCGGATTCACCATTCACGGTCCCCGTCTGGGACTTTTGCACGGGCTTGAATACCGCTTGCCATTCCTCGACAATCAGGTGCAGGAATTTCTCTATTCTATTCCCCTGCAACAAAAAGCCAACAATCGCCTCTATCGAAAAATGCTTCTCGAGACCTTTCCTGAATACTTCAAGGATATACCCTATCAGGCCACGGGATTTCCCATATCCCATTCTTCCTGGACGGTCAAAATCCTGCGGAGACTCACAGGATTGCGCAACCCCACGTCCCAGACCTTTGCCGATTACGCCAATTGGTTGCGCCAATCGCCGGGTAAAAATTTAGGCGACCATTTTCTCTATAACACATCTGAAACCTCCAAGCTTTGGCAACGCCACCTCGCAGGTGAAGACCACACGATCGTCCTGAGTCGCTACGTGACCTATCAACTCTATCTTCTCCAACTTTTTGACGGCAAATACCGCACATCAGAAGAAGTGGCTGAACTATTGAAAATTACCCCATAATAAAAAACTGCCATCCAAAAAATATCTGGAGGCAGTTTCTTTTTTTCTGTCAATACTGTACAACTATACCGGTGCAAAAACCTTAACCTCTTTTTCTATTCGGTCAGCCAGTGTCATTTTTGCTTTTTCTATCTCATAATGTGTTTGAATGCCTGTCCAAAATTCAACCGACATACCAAAATAACGAGCAAGTCGGAGTGCTATATCTGCACTAATCCCCTTTTCTTCGCGAATAATTTGGTTGATTCTCATTGCGGGAACGCAAATATCACGAGCAAGCCGATCACAACTGATTCTCATTGGCTTTAAAAATTCTTCTTGCAAAATCTCACCCGGATGAATGGGAGGTCTGTCTCTCATAATATCACCTCAATGATAATCGACGATTTCAACAGCATAAACACCATCCTCATTCCATTCAAAACAAATTCGCCACTGATCATTTATGCGAATACTGTGCTGTCCTCTTCGATTGCCTTTCAAAGCCTCTAAACGATTAGATGGTGGTACACGCAAATCGTTTAAATTTGTCGATTGGTGAAGTAAAATCAATTTGCGTTCAGCAATGTGGTGAATATTCTGTGGCAATTTTTTGGAAAAACGACCCTTAAATATTTTTTCAGCCTCTTTATCCTTAAATGTCCTGATCATATAAAAAATTAACCTTACAGGATAATATTGTCAACCGTTGTTATTTCGTTTTTTTATCACCACTCCTTCTTCCAGAATAACCCTACCGATCCTCGCCTGCGTCGATTCACCTCTTCTATCTGACTCGCTTCCAATATCACTTCTGGGAAGATCTCAAACTCCATCGCCGCTTCATAAGCCGTGCTCGAAAAATCCTGTGCATAACTTATAAACAACCTGTCCCCAATATACTTGCCCAATCTAATCCTGGGGAGAAGGCGGCCCTCGCCACTATCGATCTCCACCAGATCCAGACGCAATTTTTGCCCAATGTGCCGCCCCAGGCGATTTGCAACAACCCCCGCAACCAGATCCAGCGTATGATCGCGGGAAAACGGAAAATGACCAGCCGGTCTGCCTGTCAACAGTAGAGATGCAATATTCCCCACATCCTCTCCAAGTGGCTGATCGCTGTCAATGTCAAACGAAATCTGAGGATACGTCAATGTCCCCGCCACTGTGACAATAATATCGACAGGTCCTGGCTTCTCGCCTACTGCAGTCACAGCGCGCACGCGTGTCTCGGCGCGAATATCCAGATCGGGATTCCAGTCAGGTCTGCCCTGAAATTGAATTTCACCTCGTGTAATACGCAAGCGGCGGTTTTGCCAGATGTAATTGCCCTGGCGGCTTGACATCGTGCCATAAATACGCGAATCTTCGCGATTTTTTATCACATCCAGATCGCCCCCAATTTCCACCTCAAAGGTCGGGTCGCGCAACCACACCTGTCTGTCGGCAGACACTTGCAGGTGTATTTCCGGATCCCTCAGAAATGTCGGCATTTCCGGGCTCGGTTCTTCAAACAATTCCGTCAAGCGAATCTCCGCCTGTTTCGTCGCCAGGCTCGGTACTCCGAGCAATTCCGCCAGGCGAATCTCTGCCTGTTTCATCGCCAATTTGCCCACAACTTTGATGCCCTGAAGCGTTCCAGCGATCTGCAATTGACCATCTGTCACAAGTTGTAATTCGGGCAGGGCAACCGGTTCAAAATCGCGGAATTGTGCAGACAAATCCCATCTGCTCGGCAAAAAACCCTCAAGCATTATGTCACCTGAAAGATTCGCCGAAGTCCCAATCGAAAGACTGTCAATCTGAATTTTTCCGTCGCCAATCACAGCACGTCCCGAAACAGGTTTGTGAGAGCGATGCAGATCGGGCAGGTGGAATACCCCATCTCGAATTTCGATCTCTCCCCGAATGTCCGGTTGCTCAAAACGACCGCGCGCCTCCAGATCGAACGATAACATCCCTGAAATTCCCTCATCGGCACCAAAAAACGCGTTTGAGACTGTGCCAAATGTCAATCTATCGGATCGTTTTATTCCGACCAATTCTGTTTTTTCATCCGATAGGTTCGGGCGCGTCTTCAACCCGATCCCCTCAGATCGAGCGCGCAGGTGCATATCACCTGTACCTGCAATGGGAAAACTGCCAAACAGTGCCAGCATCTCATCTCCATGAGGTGCGACTTTCACTTCAAAGTGTATCCTGTCATTGCCCAGGGACATCTCTCCTGCGGCACTATCAAATCCCACACCCGATATTTTGCCCTTTGCAAGAGCGAAATGAATAAAAATAAGGGGATCAGTCAATGTGCCAGCAAAAAGCACTTCACCATTGAGAATACCCCCCATACCTGAAGCACCCGCCAGAAATGCCCAGGGGCGCAAATCCAGATCTTTTAACAATACCTCTACAGTCGCCTGAAAACCCTGTTGATCCCGCGCAATCAGACGCCCCGCTGGGCCAGAAAGCACCAGATGCCCGATGTGAACGCCCCGAGATGGCGAATACGCAAATCGAACAGGCCCTTCGTTGTGCAGCACGACCTGATCGACCTTAATGTACAGCGAATCCATTGCCACCTGGAAATGATCTTCTTTTTGCCCTGCGCGCCCCTGAAAAAAGACCCGGTCATCTACTTGCGCGCCGTTACCCAACAAAAATGATGTTTCGCCATGTGCGTACACCGCCTCGAAAAACACCTCTTGCAATGAACGTTCACCCCAGGTCAAACGATCCACTTGGAGGTTAATAGCACCCGAATCAGGCCGCGCCCACTGCGTCTCTATCGTAAGGTTTTGTATTGGAATGCCCGCTACGACGAGGCTATCTGCGCCACCTTGTGCAGAAAAACCGGGTGTATCCAACGTTCCCGACCATGTGCCCGATAGGACCAACGTCCCCGATAAATCCACACCCACCACCTCACCTATCGCCTCTAAATCCCGTACATCCATCAGCCATTGGCCCTCGGAATGCCGATCAATATGCCCCTGAGAGGAAAACACCCCACCCGTCCCCGACAGATTCGCGCGAATATCAGATCGTCCCTCAGAATTGACCAATGCAGAAATGTGCAAACTATCAGCTGCTGCATTGCCCGTGATATTCCCCCTCAATTCAACCGTCAAATCGTCTCCTGTGATGCCATCCACATTTCCAGCAAGCGTCAGCGATGTACCCCATCTGTTTGTACCCGTTAAATGTGGCAACGCCACCTCCGCCTGAACATTCCCCGCAATAGCTGGCTTTTCTCCTTCAAAATGCAACTGCCCATTTCCATTGACGCGCGTTCCCCAATTCTGCAATTGTGTCTCAAAATGATCGATAAAAAGCTGTTGATCTACATATCTCGCACCATCAATACGCCCCGTCACGCGCCCGACTTTTTTGGGCACACCGGGTAAATGTTCAGCATATAGATCGCGGAATCGCATTTCCCATTTCCCATTCCAGGTGGTCAACCGCGCTTCCCCATTGCCCACTATATTGCCACTTGGCCCATTAGCAGTGACCTGCGTTCGCACCAGGTCATTTGCCAAATTGACGGCAAAACGCACGGAATCGAATCGCGCATCCCCAAACTGCACGCGTCGAAAAACACCCCCAGCAACGGCATTTTCTACGCCAGAGGAATCCACCGCGAAAGTGATCATCCCATCCAGACTTGTACTGATACGGGGTAAATCAGTATCAAATTCTGTATATCCCAACGAAATGAGGTCATTGGTCTCGATCTTAAAAATAGCGTCTCCGCGCACTTCAAACGGCGCAATCCCCATGACGCCATTAAACGCAATTGAAACTTCTTCATCTTTCACAACCAATTCTGTAACAAGGGATTGCAAGTTGCCCTTCACGTTTCCACGCATCTGCATAGCGCGTGTGGGTAGATCGACCAGATTTCTGAGATCTGCCAGCCATAGAGAATCGGCTTCCACAACGAGATCTACCTCGGGATTATCCAATTGTTGCACCGATCCACGCAGCAAAATGCGAGAGCCGTGGGTGTGCAACGCCACATCGTTTAATTGCAAGTGATCGGCCTGTAAAATGGCAATACCAGACAGATTGGTCACCTCCAGTGGCGGATCGAATTGCACCGAGCGAAAACGCTCCAGGATCAAACGGCACTTAGATTCTCCCGCGAAAATAGCGCCCTTTAGCGAGATATCGCGCACCTGTGTGTCTCCAACTACAACATTGGCATTCGCAATCTCCAGCGATTCGATACCTAAATCCAGGGGTAGCGGAACATCCCACCTCGGCGTCTCGGTCTCTTCGTCAGAAGCATCGATCCTCACCTCAATCTCCGACAACCTCAGTTGATGAAACACAGCCTTCCCTGTTAGCAGACCCCAAAAACTGTACTCTACATCAAGCGTATCCACCTGCACCCAATCTCCGACCTGTATATCCACGATGCGACAATCTCCCAGCGGATTGCCCTGAACCTCGCCAATCAGACAGACATCATCCCCTTGCCAGGCGCGTTGCGCCAACCCGCGCAAAATACCATTGGCATAGCCACCCGCGACCAGTATTGCTCCTACCGCCAGCACAATGCCTGCGCCGACCAGTATCCAGATTATTGATTTTGTTCGCCTGTTCATTTTAAGCGATACCAGTCTCTACGATTCAAAACGCCTGTCCCAAACTAATGTGATACTGAATTCGTTTCGTCACAGTACTATCATCTGATATACGGTAGCCCAAATCAAATCTCACGGGACCAACCGGACTCAAATATCGAAGCCCCGCGCCTACGGCATACTTAAGCGATCCGGGATTAAACGCCCCCGATTTCGCATCGACATTGCCCACATCTACAAAAATGGCTGTACCCAGTGAAAAAAATATCTGCGTTCTAATCTCCATGCTCATTTCTACGCGACTCAAACCGCCCGTTGGATTGCCCCCGTGGTCTTTTGGCCCCAATTCATTCAGTCCCCATCCTCGCACACTATTGAGTCCCCCCGCAAAAAAACGTTCGACATTGGGCACACCTCCCGCCTTCCCCAGTTCAAAAATTATGCCACCCTGCACGCGCAGTGCCAGCACACTTCGCAAGGGTATGCGGCGAAACCATCGCCCCTCTGCCGTTGCCTGCAAAAATTCGCTATCGGATCTGAAAAACCGCCCGCGTTCGCGCACTGTGAACTGTGCGAGCATACCCGATTGCGGGTCAAAAATATCGTCGCGAGTGTCCATGAGCAACCCGACCTCCATCTCGGCAAACGCACTATCGGCCGAAAAATCAACCACACCACCGCTGAACTGAGCGATCAAATCCGCTGTCGTTGTAATATTTCGTTCAAGAGATAGATTTCCCCCCAACTCATCCTGCACAAACGCTGCCTGCCGTTCGCGCTGCACAAACCCGCTGATATTCAACCAATTGTTGCTGCTGATAAAATACGGCTGCCGCAGGCCCAGCACTGTTTCCCTATTGTTCCCGGAAATCCGCCCAGAGAGTTTGAGCTGACGAGCACCCCCACCAAAATTGCGATGGGTCCACGCCCCCGATACCCACAAGTCTTCATCCGTATCATATCCCGCCCCCAGGCGCAACGCTTGAAAAGGTCGCTCAGACACGCGCACATCTACATCTACCCGATTTTCAGAGCTATCCTTTAAGGCCAGAGCTACAGACCGGAACACCCCTGCGCGGTAGAGCAGATGCTGGCTCTTCTGCAACGCCTCTTCGTTGAATAGCTCGCCCGATTGAAATGTCAATCCGCGTGAAATGGTGTTCTCAGACACGGCTTTGTTGCCCGATATGTGAACAGTACCCAGAGAGCATACGGGACCAGATGTGAGTTTTAGAACGAGTTCGGCTTGTTGCGCCACAATCGTCGTCTCGACTTCGGCTCGCACAAACGCATAGCCCTTATTCCGCAACCCGCTTACAACCCGCGATACGCTCCTATCTACGATGTCGCGCGATAGTGGCTTACCTTCGAGCTGTCCAAAAGCATTCTCACTATCTTCATTGCCAATTACCGACGTCTTGGAAATCCGTGTCAAAGGTCCCTCTGTAATGTGTACCCCCAGTCCAATCTCATCTGCGCTAAGTTGCTCAACGGTCAAATGTACTGCAACAGCTAAATATCCCAAATCGCGGTAATATGCTCGCAATTTTTTCAGATCAGATGCAAGGGTCAAAGGATCGTATCTACGCGCCTGGACCCAGGGTAGAAAATCGTACCATGGCGAAGCGTGCGTGATCATTAGCGCTTTCAGTTCCCCCCCCCAAATCGTCCGATGACCCGAAATGTAGAGCCATCTCACAATGGGATCATCAGATGGCGTTTCCCCATGAGCTGGCACAACGACCATTAGAGCGGCCAGTATAAAACAGGCCCTCATTTTGAGGACCTTTAATAAATCATTGTAATCCATTCTGCCACAATAAGTCATGGAAATTAGGAGTAAAAAACGCTTAATATCAAACATGAGAGCTATATTTCTCCAACCCGATGCAATTTTAGCAAATTGGTCTCTGCCCGCGCCGTGATGGGCGCACCGGCCAGGATCACCAGCGTATCTCCAAAACGCACATTGCCCTCAGAGAGCAAACGCGCTTCAACTTCGGCAACCATGCGATCCGTATCGTCAATCAGCGTAATTTGACGGGGTTCAACGCCCCAGCACAAGCACAACCGCCGACATATCCGCGCGCTGGGCGTAAATGCAATAATCAGCGTGCGCGGTCTGCGCTTTGAAATCAGACGCGCTGTGGATCCCGATTGGGTAAATGCGACAATGGCTTTGGGAGATACCGCTGTCGATACCGCAGCGGCAGCTTGTCCAATCGCATCGGGAAAAGAGAGCGATGAATCCAGATTCAAAATTGGTGGAGCCAGTTCCACACTCGCTTCGGCCTTTTCAATAATCCGCGCCATCATTTGCACGGTTTGAACGGGATATTTGCCAATCGCGGTCTCCCCAGATAGCATCACCGCATCGGTGCCGTCAAAAATCGCATTGGCCACATCTGACGCTTCGGCGCGCGTGGGCCGTGGGTGGCCGGTCATCGACTCCAGCATCTGCGTGGCCGTAATCACGAATACCCCTGCGCGGTTGGCCGCCGAAATCACGCGCTTCTGGATCACTGGCACATCTTCAGGTGATAATTCTACGCCCAGATCGCCCCGCGCAACCATCACGCCATCGGCGACATCGAGAATATCTTCGAGGTGATCGACAGCTTCGGCGCGTTCCAGCTTTGCAATAACGGGGATCTCCTTCTCTGCCCGTTCAATAATATGTTGAACCTCTCGCACATCGTCGGGTTCCCGCACAAAAGACAGAGCAATATAATCCACACCCAATTCGATACCCAGGTCCAGGTCCTCTCGATCTTTGGTCGTCAGAGAAGGCGCGCTGACCTGTACCCCGGGCAAGTTGATGCCCTTATTGGATTTTAACAGCCCGCCCACCACAACCTCACACACGACATCCGAGCCATAGACCTCGCGCACCAGCAACTCAATGTGCCCGTCGTCGAGCAAAATGCGATCCGCTGGCTTCACATCTCGGGGCAATCTCGTATAAGTTGTCGATACACACTCGGCATCGCCCGGAACTTCGCGGGTCGTCACCGTCAGCCTGTTGCCTTCCTTCAGTTCAATCGGATCCTCTGCGAGTTTTCCCACCCGCATTTTTGGACCCTGCAAATCCTGCAAAATGGCGATACTGCGCTGCATGTTATCCGCTATCTGCCGAATGCGCCCAACATTCTCCGCGTGTTCATCCCGCGTCCCGTGTGAAAAATTGAGCCGAAAAACATCCACCCCCGCCCCAATCAGTTGCTCTATCACGCGCTCCGATGAACTCGCAGGACCCAGTGTACTCACAATTTTCGCTCTGCGCATGTTTTACCTTTTCGTTTTCCGTCCGATGCATTAAAGCTCCTTGAGCGTTCCCTTCTCTTTCTCTTTCAGGGCTTCAGCGATTAAAAAATCCAATTTCCCCGATTTCGAGTCCGCCTCAATCTGTTTGTCCCATGTGTCCCAATCTTTTTTATTTGCCGACTTGATTGTCTCTATATTTGACACAGATCACCTCCTCTATTTTCCCAATAATACGACGCTCAGTCAAACACATCAAATGTTTTTCAAAAAAATAGTTTAGCAAAAATAAAAAAACCCCACAAAATCAGTTGATCTTGTGGGGTAAAATGATCATCAGCGTGAGGTTTAGATTCACCACACTTTATCGATAATTTTCAATAGAATCCCAGTCCCTAAAATCGCACCGATCAGCCACTTAAAATCTTTGTGCATCCGGTCAGATAAGTCTTTGTGGTTCTGCCTTAGCTGGTTGGACAAGTCCTTATTGTCTTGCCTCAACTCATGAAAAGTGTTGTCCATCCGAGCAAGCAAAATTTCAAATTTATTGTCCATTTGGGTCTTCAAGCTATTCTGGTTCTGCTCCGAACGGGCGTCAGGAATCAAAAAATAATCGCTTCAGCCAAGAGACAAGAGGATCTACCTCAGCGATGTTCGGATCAAGGAATCCAGCAGTAATAGCTATGCCGTAAGGCTGACCTGGATCTTCTTGCCATGCAAGCCAGGTATGTATAATCGCCTTGATTTCATCCAGGTCTTTGAAACGCCGATGTTCTTGCGGGATAGCCGCCACGCTCGCCTCTACATGGTCGAACAGATCGTTTGGTGGACGGACGAGAAAGCGCAGAAAATTCTCTAAAATTCCGTCTGTTCGGTTATTCGGCATAATCCAAATACCTACTTTTGGTAACAGGGTTCCCTCGGGCGGATCAAGGATGGTTCCGTCCACAACCGGTTGTATTGGCACACTCTGGTATCCAACACTGATGATTTGGTCGCGAATCGATTGCCAACGGCTATTCATATCGGTATCAGCATCTACAACCACACCAACAGCTTCCAGATCACTTTCTCTGAGCTCAGCAGGTATGCTTGCACGCAGTTTGTAAAAACCGCCAAGATTTTTTACCTTGTCAAGGCGACCTACGCCGCGCGTTCCACAGATATGTTTCAAGACATTCTCGTCGTCCGTGCCTTCCACCAAAAGTTTCTTTCGGACAGCCATATCAGCGCACCTCGATTCTATTACGAGTCACTATAGCCAGTTCATCTTCCGAGAATACGGTGGGAATGATCTCTTCACCTCTCCGGGTCAGACGCACGAGAGCCCCATCTTCAGGTGTTTCAGCCGCAGCCTGCTGAAATGCCTCCACCGCATCCCAACTATGTGAAGTAGCGAAGACCTGTATGTCAAGTTCTCTCGCCAATAGGAATATAGTCTTCCAGGCATCAAACTGGACTGTGTGATGCAAGCCGTTTTCAAATTCATCTATCAACAAGATCCCCCCGCGAGCGTTGACGAGCGAGAGAGCTATGTCGAGGAGGCGATTCACGCCGTCGCCCAATAACCGTAGTGGTATAGGTCGATCAATATTCTCTATCCGGACAATCGCTTTGCGTCCTATGTTACTGTTTTCATCATATATCATATTGACAGCAGATATGCGTGGTTCGATGATTTGCAAAGCCTCAACGACATGATTCTCAAATTTCGTTAGCGAGACCTTGTCCCATAAGGGAGCTAATATCGTTGTACGATCATCATAAGGACTGACAAAGATGCAGGGTATTTGAGTTTCAGAACCAGGTGCGGAAATTCTGCTCAGGTAAGAGTACCGCTCAAGCCTTTCCAGTGCAAGGATTCGCTTTTTTTTATTTTGTGTCTCAACTACCAATGCTGCTACATCATCAGGCTCATCAAAGGAGTCTGCTTGCAAAGGAACCAACCGCAAGTTGCCGTCAGAGTCACGTTCCTCCGAAAACCAGCCTACTTGTATTGTCAACTGCATGGGGCATGAATTGTCTTTGGTGGAAATAATGATCGGCTCAGTGAAATCTGAAGGTTCGGGGAACCCATAGAATAGAGTGGAAATTTGAATTAGGCGCTCCCTATCAGCAGTACGCCCTTCCCCTTCTACTCTAATGTTTCCTTCGCGCCGTTCAAGTACGTGGCTAATTACGTCAAGTGCTGCGCCATGCGCGAAAATGTGTAATGCTTCGAGCACTGACGACTTTCCGGTATTGTTTTTTCCAGTGATGAGGTTCACGCGGCCCAAGCCATTGATATGCAATTCGCGGAATGCGCGAAAATGTTTTAATGTAAGGTTTTGAATCTTGAGGCCCATCGTTCCATCTCCTATTTTGGATGTGCGCCTGCCTTCAATTTACCTTTAATTCCAAAAATATAAAAAAAATCTACACCATGATCAAACCACAACAGTTTGAGATTGCGTCAACAAAACTCCTTACCCAACTGATAAGCCTGTGCGAGATTTCTGAGCCTCAGACTTTCTCTACTTTCTGCCATCCCTCCCAACACAACTATATCCGTCCGTGCCACGCCTGTTTCAGGGCGAAGGCGATCATTGAGATATATCCGCTGCAGGCTCTCTAAAATGCCGGTTTCTTCGAGATGCTCAAGTGTGTGACCTGCAGTACACAAGACCAACGCCCTATCAATATCGAGTCCAGATATCGCATATTCCTCGTTCTCATACACATACGTATATCCACATACACAGACCCGATCAAACCATCCCTTCAATTTTGCCGGACCATCACTCCACCAATTTGGAAAGATGAACACCAGACCGTCGGCCTTTTCGATCTTTGCGTGTTCAGCCTGCACATCAGGGGGAACAGGTAAGTCTGGACGATTGCCATAAACATTCATCTCCCGGTTGTATTCATCCAAACTCATATCGGTCATGAAATCCATTTCGTACAAATCGCCTATCTGATATGAGTGGCCCCCATCCTCCAACCCACGACAAAATTCTGCCAGCACATCACCCGTAAAAGATCGCCTACTCGGATGAGCAAATACGATATAAACATGCATGCTGTTTTCCTTACTAACGCACCAGCTTATTTACAATTCTTTCAATTGTGCAATGCATATTCTCATCTACCATACGAGAGAGAAGATGGTCAGACAATGCTTCAATAAATTCTTCTCTGCATTCCGCCTTTACTCCAGAGTTTAGTTCACGAAGCCATTGCTTCTTATAGTTCAACCCATCCTGATTCGCTGGAATTTCGACGTATTCTTCAATATCTACCGCCAGATTGAAATTTTCCTTTCCATCCCAAGAACTTGTAACAGGAAAACCATCTCTTTTGAGCGATTCAGGCCATGTGATATCCACTATGATCTCATGATGATCAACTTCAATTTTCAGAAAGTTATGAACATCCCAAATTCCATCCTCTGGAATTTTCTTTCGAACCTTTCTTGGAATCCAGTCAACCTGAGGCGTAACTCTACATTGAGCCATGTAAAAGCGAGAAATATAACCAAGCGACGTTACTATCTCATGCAGAGCAAGGTGTTTTCCAGAGCAAGTTCCCCGCCATTCTCTCAAGACATCCTCTGGCGTATTGTTTGTCGGACGGCCATAAGGTATATCGCGAATAGAAAATAGAATATGCCTGAGATCGGGTGCGCGCCCCACATTTTTACACGCCTGCTCTATTGCACCCGCAAAATCAAACCAGCCGCCCCCTCGGATTTTCAGGCACTCCAAATCGATATACATCTTTGGGATTTCCATTATGAATGATAGAACAATAGCCACCAGGCATCCTGTACTAAAAAAAACGAGCCGATGTTTGGTGACAGTAAAAGTAATATGGCTATTTCTTAAGCCAATGATTGCAAATGAGGAATGACAACAACGCGTTCTTCACCTGTGTCGGGATTGCGTAACGTGATTTCAGAAAAGCCTTGCTTCGCCTGGGTTTGAAGAACACGACTGATTCGCAAAGATTCACGAACAGTATCAGCCATCGAGTCATAATTACCTTCTTCAGTCATAACTTCCAAAGCTCTTAAACTCCGCTCATCAAATGAAAAACCAACACGCTTGCTTTTCGCCATGATGGGTCTCCTTTCGTATGTACAAATAAACATACGATGTGATGTCGTATTTATCAACATATAGTATGCCAAAATATGTACTATTGCTTGCATCTCTGATCGAATCATGTACCTACAAATTGATGATATGAAAAATCCCACAAAATCAATTGATCTTGTGGGGGTAGATTCTGAAGCAGTATCGTCTTATTGTTTACTTTCTGTCGCGTGTGCGCTACATTCTGAAAATGAACGCGCCAAAATCTATTGGCAAGACTTGAGGAGCCGCAGTAATGACTAAAAAACAGGTTTTGAAACACACGGTCAGTTATGAAGAGGGACTGCTAAAAGCGCTCAAAGACCCCGAAGAAGCTCGGGCTTATCTGGAAGTTGCACTGGATGAGTGTGAAGCAAGCGGCGAGACGGATGGGCTGTTATTGGCCTTGCGCGATGTCGCCCAGGCACAAGGTGGCGTTGGTGCATTGGCAAAACGCGCCGGACTAAACCGCGAACATCTCTACCGCGTGCTTTCGAGTCGCAGCAAACCGAAGCTCGACAATCTGATGGCTATTATTTCTGCTCTGGGATTTAGGCTGAGGTTAGATTGTATCAAGTTGTAGCACAGCACGACGGGAAAGCCGCTCGAATACATAACGTCAGTTCGCCCAGACAGTTAGCATAATCAATTGATTTCGGGCGTGTCAATCATTCTACATCCCTATTTTGACAGACCTGCACATAGGTTAATGATTCAGTATCAGCTTATTTGATACGCTCGTCTCAAATCCTAAGTTTTATGCTTCAAAGTTCGGGTGTATAGCGGGCGATAAGCCAACGAGTCAATTGTTCTCCTCGCTTAGCAAGCCGCTCAATATATTCTTCATTCATAGCAAAAAAATCTGTAGGATAGTTCCAGACATCTTCCCGGGGAACAAGATCAGGAAGTGTTATCCTATCGTCATTTTGCCCCAAATAAGACAAGATAAATCCCTTTAATGTACCTGAAACCGCGTGGTTATGTAACCGCTGATTGCCTTGGTCCTGAACTTTACGAAAAACGGACTCAAATGACCGTTTTATGCGTGACACCCACCAATATGGATGTATATGATTACTTAAAATTCCTTGTCCTGCATTACAGCAAATAAGGTAATCACACCCGGATGAACGTTCTGGCTCTATACAGGTAATCCCAAGATTATCATAGACTCCTCCATCTGTAAGAATTACTCGGTCAGAAAATTGTTCACTATTATTTTTTAAAAAGGTAAACCTGCGATCAATAGCGGGTAAGATGGCTGGGTATGCTGCCGATGCTGCTACTGCTTGAGCGACCTGAACTTCGTTCTCGGCTATACGACCAAACCGCCAGCATTCTGATTTCTTGCTTCCAAATCGAAATGCTGAACCTGTCCGCAGTTCAGTAGCGTTAATAATAACGTCGATATCATTTCGACGCTTGTCGGTGAGCTTCATATCGTTAAAAAGCTTATGACGCAACGCAGATTCTAACGCGCTAGTTCTGCTGCTCCAGCGGCAGAAAGGTGGCTGAATATTATCGATCCAACTCAATTTTCCTTTGTCTTGTTTTTTGAATACATTAATTCCTTTTTTTAAAGTCCACCGGAAAACGCCTGCCACCAAAGCAGTCACACCGGATACGGCTACCGTAATTACAGACTTTACTAATGTGAGCGAAAACAATAATCGATAAACTATCGGGCGAAATATTCCTTGGCGTAAAAGAGTTATTACGCGTTTTTCAAATTCTTCAAATGGGACATCACTATAAGCATACATCGCTCCTATGATAGAGCCGCCAGAAACTGTTGAAATAACTTGAACCTGCTCCAGAATGCCACGGTCATGCAGAGCGCGAAGACATCCAAGATGGAAGGCAATCGCACGCGAGCCACCACCTGATAAGGCAAGACCAATGCGGCGAGGCTTAGGTTCTTGACAAGCAACTTGAATAGAACAGCAGCGAACCTGAATATTATTTTTTGTATTTTTAAAATCAGACCGCTTAAAGACGAAAGTACCAATCGTAAATGTATCAGAATCTGTGTTAGTACCCACTATCAGTAGCAGAGATTTAGGGGTAGGATTATCTGTGGTGCTAAGTATTTTTTTCATGCCGAGAAAGTCTATCGGGCTTGGTAGAGGTACAGAATTAGGATGAGTATGCCACATACCAATATACTGAACAGACCCACGTGTACGTTTACGTTTTTCGTCATTGGTTTCTCTTACTCCCTCTGTTCCGCACTCAAATCCCTTAGTGGACTTTTGGCTGTCACATGGTGGACCGGTGACTTCGGTGACCCAAATGATCTGCGAAACATCATCTCGTTCTCCAAACAGTATTCCTCCAGTTTCCGTATCTGAACCATCAGTGCGTTGGTTTTGTCTGATCCAACCTATAATCTCGCTCCAAGCGGATGCCGCTATCCTAACTTCATAGCCACTATGTGGGTCTTGGCTTATCTGACCGCCACCCCAATTGAAACTCGCATAGGTATTTTGATCTATTTTCATGTTCAAATATGGCTGAGTAAGAAAATATGCAGAAGCGGTGGATGACATATCTTCAGCAAGTATCTGTGCTAGACGGTTCAGCATTGCACCCGCTAATACAGTGACGTCGGCGGCAGATCCCACGAAGGTACTCTCAGAGCATCCCGGCTCGGGCTGAAAAATTTCTGTACGAGAAGGATCAGGCCAGAACTCATCAGCAAAATGTTTGAGGTGCGGCTGATTGCAGGCCTCTATTTTTGCACGCCGGTAAACATCAGCCGGTCCCCCATCGTATTCTTCCTGCGCCAAGACAAGCAGACCATTTTCAGCCTGATGTCCGATCATCAGGGAAGCGACAGGGACCGGAGGTATATTTGAAGTGCGGCGCACCAGTTCAAACTTTTTCATAACACTTACCGAAGCGGTAGTATCAATAATAATATCAGCATCTTCCGTCCAGCTTTCGCTGTCTAATGGTCCATCTAAAATGCTCTTGGTGCAATAATTTACTTCGATATCCGGTCTGATACGTTTGACCTGTTTTGCTACGACCGCTGCTTTTGCATGTCCAATATCGCTATCATCAAAGGGCTGGCGTACCAATAGTCCCGGAGCTACGACGCCTTTATCACGTAGGATTAGTTTTCTCACTCCTGCCCTAGCGAGAAACTCTGCGATTGGGCTTCCCAGCGCTCCGCATCCCCACAAGGCTACTCGTTTACCGGCAAACCATGTAACGGGAGATCCCCTATCGCGCCTCACTACAATCTCTGGTCGATCTTCTCGAACTATACACCACTCAACAGGTGCTTCTTCCATCCACTCTAATATAATTTTTTCTACCTTTTTCCCTATTTTTTTTAATTTTTCATTGTGAGAAAACTTCTCTAAAGATATCCGCAGGCCTTTCACAATTATCGGGTCGATATACCAGGCTTCTAAGTGCTGGCGCAACTTTTTGCTTCCTGAAATGCCTCGCATTGGCGTTCCAAGAATTAAAAAAAAAGGATCGCCCTCATTATTTTTTAACACTGCATTTTGTAGCGTCCACAGCACTAACTCACGTGAAATTCCTTGCGCCTCAAGCTCGACAAGTAAATCACTGAGTTTGGACGGAAACTCATAAGGCATCGGTTGAGATAATAGGATCGCAGCACTAACAGGAGAAGATGCACTTTCTCCCATTTTCGACCACCCATGGATATCTACCCGCGTGTCTGATACAACCCGTAGGTGAGCTACGCCGAACCAAGGTTGATTCTCGGTGGGTGGAGTGTCTACACGCGGAATAACTGTGCGGAAAGGGCCGGATGAGAGGTAAGCCACAGGAGGATGTAAAGGAACCCCCTCCGGATCGAGTTGTCCGATTGCCCCATGTTTTAGCCAGATATTAAGTCGGTCAATAAAGCCAAACATGCCGTCGCTTGGATTCCACTCGGTGGCTGGTGACTGGTAGAGGCAGAGCAATCTTTTCCATTGGACATGCGGAAATCCTTCAAAACGGGTATGCCGCGTACACACTGTAGGAATATCGAATGGAAAGTCCAATGGGATTAATATAAAAAACCGCTCCCGATTCCTGAGAGGGAGTCCATCTGGCTTCTTATCCATATTTCCGCAGGATATGGATATCTCAACTTTAGTAGATATAGACTGTTCGGTTACAGAGATAATCTCCAAGAGACCGTCCGATATAGCAGCGATCTCTTGGAGTTGCTCAACCGCCAATTTCTGTTCTTTGGTCATAGGCTTCTCCCAAAACCAATGCGTTCAGTTGGTGGCTCTTTGTCACCCCTTGCGACAGCAACAGAATTTGCGAGATCATTTTCATTTTTTGACTCTTTGCTTCCCGGCTGGATATATTCAAAGTCCCCATCGTCTAAAGAAAAGATAATAGGTTCGGGGGCTTCCTCATTTGGATGTTCCTGTGTGCAAAGAAACTCATCCGGAGCGATTTCTTCGTATCGGCGTTTAGCCTTCGCGTGAGGCGGATTGTCTCCAGACTTGTTAGACGCAGGAATCGGTTCGCTGCTGGCAACGATGTAGCCTGGGTCAACTGCCGCTTCTTCCATATCATCTAGGATATCTTGCTTGAGAGATTCTTCATCTTCGTCCTCATCCTGCCAATACATAACCGACTTAGAGCAATGATGAGGCGCAAGCATCACGTTCCACTCAAGGTCATCAGCTTCACTGCGGTCGAATATCCGTTTGATTATCGGGTAGCACAGATCTCCCAGGAGAAGTGCCCGTGCAGACGTATCACCCTGATACAAAGTTACCTGCAATGCCAAACTCGTATCATTTCTCTCGCTATCGGCATCATCCTTGAAAGGGGCATGTACGAAGGCACGGAAGTAATCGCAGTAATCTTCTCCATCCAGATCCAAAATTTCGTTGCCCGGTATAGTCAGCCGATCACTCGGAAAGTCTTTATATTCTTTCTCTTCCAGTAAGTCATCATAGCCAATGATACGTACCCGGTCACCGGAAGTTGTGTCTTCCCCTTGACAGATAGTCTCCTTAACTCGACGTTTCGCCTCTTTACGGAATGCTTTTGCATCGTCGCATAGATCCTTCGTATATTCTCGGAAGATACGTGGAGTAAACCAAAGTTCGCCAATATTGACTTGCTCCAGCAGATCAGCAAATCCGAGGCAGTGATCCTCGTCTGGATGCGTGAGGGCAAAAACCGATAGATAAGGTTTTTCATCAATTTGCGGAAGTAATTCCACCAGCCGGTCTACAATAGGCGTGTGGGGATCGTCTTCTTCATCGGCAGCCTTCATGTGGCGTAGATCCACTTGCAGAACTACATCCTCTGTGACTGCAATAGTAGTACTGTCACCTGTTCCGACAGGCCAGAATACAAAGCCCTGTGAAGGTAACTCGAGGTTTGCACTTTTTTTTCCCATCTTGTATCTCCTTTCGAG
>VXRD01000139.1 GCA_009838845.1 Gemmatimonadota bacterium
TATCACAGGCTTGAAACACAAGCCCTAAACTCTCCACCGAAGCGGGGTAACTCCACTGAGTTTCCAATTACAGACGAAAGTAGTCTGGGGAAAGCCACTGGCATAGTCAAAAACCTGGCATAATACGGTGCAGAAAGGGAACAACAATGTCACTTGATACTGAAGAAATGCGTATCAGACTCAGCGAATTTCTTGAACACTCGCAGTCCAATCCCTTATCGTCTGACGATTCTCCATTACGCCAAATGTGTCTGGAAGTTGAGACTGAAATTGATTCCTACTTGACGCCAGAGTTAGTTCACTTAGCCGACGACATCTACAGATATTTGGGACAGGACGGATTGGAAAAACGCATTTCTCTTCATCGAACATATATCGATGCTGCGCCCAATGTAGAGGAGCGATTCTGGTCAAACTGGCATTTGGTTGATACGCTCGCAGTTATGAGACGGAACAGCGAAGCAATTGAGGAACAGAAAGCATTTTACAAATGGGCGCGTGCGGAACTGACCATTGGTCACATGGTAAAAACCCTATTTGATAGTACTCAAGCCAGATGCTGGGTAGTAGAAAACCAGGGCGAAGATTGGTTTAAGCTCTACTACAATGTTTTGGGAAAAACGGAATCTGCCCAAATTGACCGGCAGGATCTTTGCATATTTATACGTACAGGATCTGAGGTCGCGACAATGGCAGAGAAATTTCCTGAAGCTATGACGGAAGCCAATCGACTTGGCGAGATAAACCAGGATCCCGAATGGAAGCATTACATACAATTCTGGCTTGGAGCAATTACGACAAAACTTGAGGTTTATCGCAAGCAGAGCTTTTGGGATCAATATGACCAGCTTTCTGAGGAGACAATTTCTCTCGTTGAGAGAAATGTCATAAACCCTAAAAAGAAAATATCCGCATCTGACCTTGCCTGGATAGCCCATGATTTGGGTGCATGTCTCATGTGGGCAAAAAGATATAAACAAGCCAAACGGCTTCTGGAAATAGCTATAGAGCAAGATGATAGCGGTGGGTCACATTTTTTTCTTGCCGCCTGTATCTGGGCTTCCGAAAAAGATCGAAGTCAGACTTTGTATCACCTGAGATATGCTCAACAAACAACAAAGCGCAATGTTTTAAATCGAGGAGGATATTATAAATTCTTCCTTAACCTTCCTGAATTTGAAGACGTAAAAGATGATGCGGATTTTCTTGAGATTTTAGGACAGAGACCAGAAGATTAACCAGTTAGCCTGCGTCCTGTAAGCCTACCCAACCTATAGGGAGGATGTGATGTTCAAGAATTACTTCACAACTGCGTTGCGTAATTTCTCGCGACAGAAGACGTATTCGCTTATCAACATGGCGGGGCTTTCTGTTGGGCTGGCCTGTAGTTTTTTGATCTTTATGTGGGTAAAGCATGAGATTACGTATGACCGATTTCATGAACAGGGCACGCAGATTTATCGGGTGATGCGTAATTTTCCTACAAATGACAAAATCTATACCTGGTCTGCTATTCCCATGCCACTGGCCAACGTTTTAGTAGAAGAATACCCAGAGATTACCCACGCTATTTTAATAACCCGGCAAAAACTTCTCCTATCTAAAGACAATCAATTATTTCGAGAAACTGGTATATATGCCAGTTCTTCTTTTTTTCATGTTTTTACATTCCCACTTTTGCAAGGTGATGCTCGAACGATATTGGCAGAACCCAATGCCATTGCGATTTCAGAAAAATTGGCTGGCAAATATTTTGGACCAGATTGGGCGAGTCAATCAATTATCGGGCAAAGTTTAACGGTTGACCATCGCAAAGAATTTACCATTAAAGCAGTATTTCGAGATGTACATAGCAATTCCTCTCTGCGCTTTGAATTCGTGCTTCCAATAGAAGATTATGTCGCCGAAAACAAGTGGCTCGAGCATTGGGGCAATAGCAGTTTACGACTTTATGTGAAACTGCGAGAGGATACTGTCCTGGAAGATGTAAACGCAAAGATCGAGCGTGTTCTCTTAGACCATTACAAAGGGACAACTGCCACGATTTTTTTGCAGCCCTTGTTGAATATGCACCTGTATTCTAAGTTTGAAAATGGCAAGTCAGTTGGGGGACGTATTGAGTATGTGCATATGTTTACATTTGTTGCACTATTCATTTTATGCATTGCCTGTATTAATTTTATGAATTTGGCTACGGCGCGATCTACTCAGCGCGCACGAGAGATTGGCGTTCGTAAAACCATAGGAGCCAGTAAGCGGGAACTCATAGGTCAATTTATGGGCGAGTCGATGTTGATAACGGTTTTTGCCTCAATTTTGGCTTTGGGTTTGGTGGAAATTTTCTTGCCCGCATTTAATAGTCTAACAGACCAGGAACTTGCACTTAATTGGTTGGATACACACATTTTGCCGGTTTTTTTGGGTATTACATTAGTAACAGGTCTAATCTCAGGGAGCTATCCGGCGTTTTATTTGTCGGGTTTTAACCCAATCGGCGTATTGCGAGGTTCGTCAAAATCGGGATCGGGTGCTACTTTCTTTCGGCGAAGCCTTGTGATTTTTCAGTTTGTATTGGCGATTTTGATGATTATTGGCACACTGACGATTTATGAGCAGATACATTATATCCTCAGCAAAAATCTGGGACTGGACCGTAAGAATGTGGTGTCTATAGGTTTGGAAGGGCCAATAAAGCAACAATTAGAAACAGTTAAGCAAGAACTTCTGCGCCAACCCGGCATTCAAAGCGTGGCGGCATCCAGCCAAAATCCACTATCCGTTAGCCATTCAACGAGCGATCCCGAATGGAATGGAAAAGACCCAGAGTCCCAAATTGTATTTCACATTATCAATGCCGATTTTGATTTTGTTGAAACTATGAAAATGAAAGTAGTACATGGCAGAGCGTTTTCTGAGGCGGTTGCAACCGATTCCTCAAATTATGTTGTAAACGAACAAATGGCACAGGTGATGGGAATAGACAATCCGATTGGCGAAACGCTGAAATTTTGGGGAGATGAAGGTGAGATAATTGGCGTGGTTGAAGATTTTCATTTTCGTTCGATACATACGTCAATTGAGCCATTGATTATTCGTATTGATCCAGCCTCTTGCAACAAGCTTTATATACGCACCAGGGCAGGGCAAACAGCCGAGGCATTGGCAAATTTGGAAAGGGTTTTCAAAAAATTCAACCCCAACTATCCACTTGAATATCGATTTATGGATGGGGACTTTGAGCGAATGTATAGCAGAGAAAAAATGCTGGGACAATTGACCACCACTTTTGCTGCTTTGGCAATTTTTATTTCTTGTTTGGGGTTGTTTGGTTTGGCGTCTTTTTCAGCGGAACAGCGCACCAAAGAGATTGGAATTAGAAAGATATTGGGTGCTTCCGTTACCAATTTGATTTTACTGCTGTCCAGAGAGTTTATCAAGTTGGTGGTGATTGCGTTTGTATTGGCCATACCTTTAGCCTATTACTTTACGACAATGTGGTTGAACGCGTTTGCCTATCGCATCAATATAGGGTTAGAAGTCTTTGTTTTTGCAGGTGGGGCATCATTTATTATTGCCTGGTTGACCGTGAGCTATCAAGCGCTCAAAGTGGCCTCTGCCAATCCTGTCAATGCCCTACGCAATGAATGAAAACAGAAATAACAAGAGCCATTGTCAAATGTTATCGCTTCGTGATACCGAGTGTGCCAAGTTTCAAACAGCCATAAACTCAAAAGGAAATTTTTATGACTGGGCATTGGGACGTTAAGCTTATTATTCTTCTACGAGACGCAAGGCTTCTGCTTTTAATGCAGCGCTGATATAGAATCCTGTATCATCCAGATTTTGAAGTACAGGCTTGACGGTGGACAGAATACCTCTTTGCTTGGCGAGAATCAAAATACCTACTGTTCCTATAACCCTGAGTCCCATATCTTGACCCACACGACGCGCCTGTCGATCGTCCAGGATAATTCGACACTTCTGCGCTTGGGCCAGGGCGATAGCCTCTGCTTCGCCATCATCAATCATCATTTTTAATGTAACCACCAATGCCTGATCAGAAAGTCCTTCTACCTTCAGCCAGGGTAAGGAGATTCCAAATTCTTGTGCCACAGCCGGAGGTATTAACACAGGCTCAAAAAGGGCTGGCATAATCTCCATCTGACCGATGCGTTCAAGCGCAATTAAGCATGTGCTATCCGCTACGACGCGCTCACTCACAGATTGATCTCCTGCCGCAACTCTTCAGGAGGATAATCAAAGACAGGAACCTCGTAGTGCCCAAGAATCTCCATAAAGGCGCGTTTGGAGTGTCCAGCAATTTTCGCTGCCTGACCAAGCGACACTTTGCCAACTTCGTAGAGTTTTATGGCAAGGAAAGTTTTTGCCTCATCTCCGGAAAGATTCGAAGGTAGCTCAACTTTTAGATTAACTGCACCCATGAAAAATATCCTCAGGTTTTATGGAAGTCACAAAACATAATACGGCCCATATCCATCGCTGATTAAAAATATAAGAGACTTTTTATTAAAACGCAAAATGTTCGGGGGAAAGGCCAAAAAATTTGAATCAATGGACAATTTCGAGTGTATGCAATAGATAGAAGATTCGAAAATATTAAAGGAGAAAAACCAGTGCCAAATTTTGGAGCCAGTGCAGTCGTTGTCTCGGACGGACAAGTCCTGCTCATTAAGCGGAGGGATGTCGAGGTCTGGGCATTGCCCGGTGGTGCAATTGATTCAGGCGAATCAACTGCACAAGCAGCAGTACGCGAAGTCAAAGAGGAGACGGGAATCGACATCGATCTCGTACGCCTGGTTGGTATATACTCGAGTCCAAACTGGCGCTCTGGCGGTGATCATGCGATCGTTTACGCGGCCATTCCGAAGAATGACAAACCTGTTGCTCAAGTGAACGAGGTTTTAGATGTTGGCTATTTCAATCCAGATCAGTTGCCCGAACCGTTTACGTGGTGGCATCGTCGAAGAATTGCTGATGCCATGCGTGGGGTCACAGGCGTTTCTTGTATACAGGACAGAGTATGGACACTGGGTCCGAATCTGAGCCGTCGAGAGATATACGACCTGTTGACCCATTCAGGTTTATCGCCCAGTGACTTTTATGAACAGTATTTCACTGAAATAGGACAGGTCGGAGAGAAAATCGAAGTTGACGGCGTTTCGGTAATAAGAGAATAGCCCAAGGAACTGTGTATGAGAGTCGCCATTTTTTCTGATATTCACGGAAATATCATTGCTCTTGATGCCGTTCTCAAGGACATAGCAAACTCGGGATCATTTGATGAGTATTGGATCCTTGGGGATCTTGTAGCACTGGGTCCTTGTCCAGTCGAAGTTCTCGAATGCGTTTCCGCATTACCAAACACCAGGATCATCCGTGGCAACACGGATCGTTATGTCTTCGCTGTTGACCGTCCCCCACCGTCGATGCGGGAAGCCGCGAAAGACCCCAGCAAATTGACAGCGCTTGTAGAGTGTGCAGCAACTTTTTCGTGGACCCAAGGTGCCATAACAAATGCAGGCTGGTTGAACTGGTTGTCTAAGTTGCCTCTTGAGATAAAAGCCAATCTGCCAGACGGAACGCGAGTCCTGGCTGTTCACTCTGCACCCGGACGAGATGACGGCCTGGGTATCAAGGCAGGTCTAAGCGAAAAGGAACTCGCGCTTGTGCTGGGCGACTGCGATGCAGACTTGATCATAGGAGGCCATCACCACCGCACCTTAGATGTAATGGTCAATGGCCGTCGAGCAATTAACATCGGCTCTGTGAGTAATCCACATCCTCCAGACCTTCGTGCAAGCTATGTGATTTTGGAATCAGATGAATCAGGTTACCAGATCCATTTTCGGCGTGTGGACTACGACCATGCAGCGGTTATTGATCAACTGATCCAGCTCAGACACCCGGCGAGTGAATGGATAATCAAACACTTTCGGGAGTAGCTAACTCTAAGTGTGAGAATCAGCAATTTTTAAGTTAACACGCTGCGTTATAAGTGAACGGAGAGGCTAAGAATTCTTTGAAGATCAAGTCCCTCTACCCCAGGATGAAAGGGCTACTTTTACACATGGACAACATTCTATCTGAATCAGAACCTGAACTAATCTCGCACGCTACGGAGAACAATCTATACGATTTATATATCGAAATAGGAAAACTGGACAAAGGGGAGTTATTCGTACAGGAAGACATTGAATGGGTTATTGCCAGACCTTATTGGCCCAACTTCATTTTCAGACCACAATTTAAACCACAGTCCATATCTCTTCGTCTCTCACAGATTATCAAAAAAATTAGGGACTTAGACGCACCACCAGTCATGCAAGTAGGCAATCAGGCAAAACCAAATGATTTGGATGAATGTCTAAAAAGAAACGGCTTCCAGATGCTGGTTGAGAGATCTCGTATGGCTCTTGATCTAAAAGCAAAACACCTTAGCTCTGCAACGCCGAATAAGCTGGATATTTTTGAAATAAAGAACCAGGAAGATTTTGGAATATGGATTGACGTCGCGTTAAGATCGTTCAATTCCTACTTAGGTATATTTGATTCTTTATTGAATGGGGAAAAAGTGAAACTTTATTCTGGTGTACATAATGGCCAGGTGGTAGCTACTTCTATGACCTTCTTATCCTCGGGTGTGGCTGGGATCTATTTTGTATCTGTAATTCCAGAATTGAGGAATCGTGGCCTGGGCAAAGAGATGATGTTAAGATGCATATACGAAGCGCAAGAATTGGGATACAATTATTGCATCTTGCAAGCGACTGACATAGGTGAGCACTTATACAGAAGTCTGGGATTCAAGCTCTATGGCACATTAAAATACTTCTTCTTTCCCGATGTGAGCGTACAAGCATTTTTACAAAATAACAGGCAATGCGCCTGACTCTGTTCACAGGAAACTCCAATGCTCAAAAACTATTTAACGATCGCCATCCGAATCCTGTTTCGGTACAAGGGATATTCGCTCATCAATATATCGGGATTGGCTATCGGCATGGCGTGTGCTGCGCTGATACTGCTTTACGTTCAAGATGAACTCAATTTTGACACACATCACATCAAACGCGACCGCATTTACAGAGTACTCCGCGAACTGAAAAGCGGAGGTAACAGCATATTCAGCTATCGTACATCAGGCGCCCTGGCACCTGCTATTTTACAAGACATTCCCGCAGCTGAACAGGCCATTCGAACCTTTTGGTTTAAAACATTTGTTCGTTATGAAGACACACTGTTCGATCTCCAATATTGTATTGCCGACCCTGAAATTCTAAATATGTTCACCATTCCCTTTCTCAAAGGAGACCCAAAAACAGCTTTGCAAGGTGCAGGGACAGCGGTTTTGACAGCATCTGCCGCGACCAAAATTTTCGGTAGGGTCGATCCCATAGGCAAGCAACTTCGGATCGATGGAGATCGAGATGGCACCATCTACACCATAACGGGCATTGTCTCAGATCCCCCCACGAATAGTTCATTGCATTTTGAATTGCTCACGGCGCACGTCTCGCGCATCATACCTAATTTTCTCAGGCATTGGACAGAATGGAGCCCTGTGTCACAGTATCGCGCTGTTGAAACCTATGTTTTGTTACGTGAAAAGGCAGACCCAGTAGCATTTCAAATGCAGCTTGGTGAAATTATGAAACGCTACATGGGCGATACAGTTGCGGAAAACAATGCGTATCACTTGCAGGCAATGAACAGGATGCATTTGTATTCAGCACAGGATTTTGGCATGCGCGACCACCTCTCGCAAGACGCAGGCAGGCCAGCCTATGGCGATATCAATCAAATTTATCTGCTATCCATTATTGCCCTGATCGTACTCGTTATAGCCTGCGTTAATTTTATCAACCTGACGACATCGCGAGCGATTTCTCGGGCAACCGAAGTCGGCGTTCGCAAAGTAGTAGGCGCGCATCGAGGGTTGCTAATATTCCAGTTTTTCTTTGAAATCATGCTCTTAACACTGGTAGGCAGTATCATTGCTCTTGCTTTAATTGAACTGATACTGCCCGGGTTTAATGCTTTTGTTGCCAAAGACCTCACCCTGAACCCACAACGCAATCCAATCCCCTATGTCATCGGACCTGTAGTCGTATTGATAATAGGCATCGTGGCTGGCGGCATCCCGGCGTTTTACCTGTCTTCCTTTCAACCTATCCAGGTACTTTCGGGAAAATCTACAACTGGACTAAATCAAAAATCCAGATTTCGGCAAGGGCTTGTGGTCTTTCAATTTGGGTTGGCGGTAATTCTAATCGCATTTACCTTTATCGTTCACAAGCAACTCAAATACATGCAAATGAAAGACCTTGGATTTCTCAAAGAACAGGTGATTGAATTAGATATATTCTGGAAGGCACGAGATGTACAGGACAGAAATTTAGTGGCTCGCTACCAGGAAGTGAAACAGATCTTTTTACAACACCCAAATGTCCTATCAGCCACAGCGACGCGGTTTCCACAGGACCGTCCTGCGCCCTTAAATGCATATCAGGCCGAAGGCTTATCAGAAGAATGGCGATTTGGGGAGTTTGACATAGACGAATCGTATGTTGACTTCTTTGGGGTAGATGTCGTTCAAGGTAGGAATTTGTTCATAGGAGACCGCTATCAAGACAGAGACTTACCAGTCAAATATTTGCTGAATGAAACCGCCGTAAAAATGATAGGCTGGGACCAACCTGTCGGCAAGCGATTTGGCCGTGCAGGCAGAATAGACGGTGTAATTGTGGGCGTAATCGGTGACTTTCATTTGGGTAGCCTGCACCATCAAATCCCTCCCCTGGTCTTCCGACAGGGTTCGATAAAATTTTTGTATCTCAAAATTGCCCCTCAAAATATGCCAGAAACCCTTCAATTTATCGGACAAATGTGGAAGGAACTACTACCCGAACGGCCTTTTACCTATGCATTTTTAGACGAAAAACTGGACCGCACAAACTATGCGAAAGAAATTCAGTTGAGTCAGGTTTTCAGTGCATTCTCTGCATTGGCCATTCTCATCTCTTGTTTGGGGCTACTTGGCCTGGTCTCATTCATGGTTGAGCGACGCACAAAAGAAATCGGAATACGCAAGGTATTGGGTGCATCAGAGTACAATATCTTGCGCTTGTTCTTAAAAGAATTTTTGTTCCTGGTCGTTATATCAAATGCGATTGCTCTCCCCATCGCCTACTGGGGCATTCACCAATGGTTAGAATCATTTGCCTATCGAACACAGGCGGAAATCACCCTGTTTGCAGGCACGGGATTGTTAACCCTGTCCATTACTGGGATTACCGTGGGATTTCTCATCTTAAAAAATGCGCGCAGAAATCCGGTTGACGCGCTGCGTTATGAGTGAACGGAGAGACAAAGACTTCGAGAGCATTTTTTCTCACCTGCTTGACCAATAAAAATTATGCGTGATGTACATCCCAACACAAGAGTAATTCTCATTGGAGGCTCATCTCACTCCGGAAAGTCGGCCCTGTCCGAGTCAATAGCTGCAAACCTGGGATGGAACCGAATCTCCACAGACACACTTGCCCGTCATCCCGGCCGGCCTTGGAGACCCGCACCAGAAAAGATCCCAGACCATGTAGCGGAACACTATCTCTCCCTATCAGTTGACGAACTGATGGTAGATGTACTCCACCACTACAGGGTCAATGTATGGCCAAAAGTTGAGGAAATTGTCGCGTCTCACATCGACGGTCCTTCTCGGGCTGGATTAATCATAGAAGGGTCAGCACTATGGCCCGAACTTGTAGCAACCCTGAACTTCGACACTATCGCTGCATTATGGCTTACTGCGAGTGAGGCGGTTTTTAGGCAGAGGATTCACAATGAAAGCCAGTATCATTTGGAGTCACTTCGGGAACGAAGAATGATCGATAAGTTTCTGCAACGCACACTCGTCTATAATGCGCAGATGATCGAGCTTGCTAACCAGCAGGGGTTCATTCTCGTAGATGTTCAGCAATCCAATTTAGCAGAGCTAACCCAAAGATGTTTATCAATACTCAGCATAAACTGATATCTCAAAACCCTATTGTCGAAGATGCGTTCATACTCCATCCACAACATCTGACAATATCTCTTTGGACATAAAAACGCTTCTAAAAAAATTCAGCCTTGAAAAACGGTTATTATTGACTATTTTATAGGAAAATAGCCGTATTGCGCCGCAAACATCAAGAGGTCTATCATGAAAATCACGATGGATATTCCCGATGATCTGGCCGCGCGGTTGCGCGATAGAGAAGATCACGCCGAAATTATAGAACTTGGACTTCGCAAAATTGATGCAAATACGCATTCGACCTTTGAAGATGCTTCGGATATCTTAGAAAAGCTGATCGCCCTGCCTTCTGCCGAAGAAATTATAAAGCTTCGACCATCAGATAGCTTACAAAAACGGATTGACGTTTTGCTAAAGAAAAATCGTACTGAAGGATTACAACCAGAAGAAGAAAAAGAGTGGACGCATTATGAATACCTGGAACATCTGGTTCGCTTAGCCAAAGCCAACGCTGCCTTAAAGCTCAAGACCAAATGAGTTCATCATATATTCCCACCAATCTGCGTAGTCAAGTCATTGAACGCGCAAACGAACTATGCGAATACTGTCTCATTCCACAATCATTTTCATTTTCTACACACCAAATTGATCACATCATTGCCCAAAAACACGGTGGGCAAACAATCTCTGAAAACCTCGCGCTTTCATGTTCATTATGTAATAAATACAAGGGAAGCGACATAGCATCTATTGATCCACAAACAGGGATTATCACTTCGCTGTTCAATCCTCGCCAGGATATTTGGGATGATCATTTCGCATTGCAGGTATCTGGAAATATTCATCCGCTAACACCAAAAGGTCGCGCAACAGCTCGCCTGCTCCAATTCAATAAATCCTTTCGCATTGCAGAACGAAGACTCCTCATCCTATCAAGGGTTTAATCACCTTTACTATGGAAACGAAAATGATTCAAATTCGTGTTAGTTCTGAAGCCGCTCAAGCCTATGAAATAGCTTCCAAAGCGGAACAGCGCAAGTTGGATGCCCTACTTAGTCTCAAACGCAGTGAAGTAGGGCGAGCGAAAAGGCCTCTTGAAGTAATTATCAGTGAGATTAGTCGTAAGGCACAAGAACGAGGCATGACGCCGAAAATTTTGGAGTCCATCCTCAATGAACGGTAGTACTCGTTATGTTTTTGACACCAATGTGCTTGTCAATAAAAATATGAGTTCCCGCTGGATAGTCTTTTTAGCGGGAATCTTTTATTATTAAGAGACCTGTCGGCTAACATCTCAACAAACAAAAGGAACAGAAAATGATTTTAGAAGTTGCAATATTGGACGTTAAGCCAGGGCGCGAGAAGGAATTTGAAACTGCTTTTGGCGAGGCGCAAAAAATTATATTGCGTAAGGAGAAAGATCATGTATTCAAGATTCATTATGAGAACTCTGGGAAGTTTTTCAATTCTCTTTTTTTGTAATACACAAAATATAATGGGGAGTGAGTTGAATATCGCGGCGCAGATGGGAGATAGCACCAAAGTAAAAAACTTACTAAAAAAAGGCGTAGATATAAATGAACGAGATAACTTCGGACGAACATCCCTCATCTATGCGGCTCTGAATGGCCATAATCGCATCATAAACCTGCTACTTGAATCTCATGCGGATATTCATGCCAAAGATGATTTCGACCAAACAGCATTCATTGCAGCAGTCAATAGAGGACATGTGAACAGTGCTGAAATTTTGCTAAAAAATGGGGCTAATTCATCGGCTCCCAATGGTGAGGGTGTGCCTCCTATACTTATAGCCCTGGGACGGGAAGACTTCGAAATGGTAGATTTATTATTAAAATATGGAATCGAAATCAATAGCATAGACGAAAGAGGAAGGACAGTTCTTCAGAGAATTATTGAATCAAATGACACAGAACTCGTGCGAACAATTTTGAGACGTAGTGTAGATGAGAGATATATCGTACATCTGGCTGCTGGCGTGGGTGACACAACATTATTAAAGACACTGTTAAAAAACAAAATAGATATCAATCAAAGGGATGCTTTGAGAAGAACTCCATTGCTATTCGCGCTATTATATGACCGCACGCAATGTGCTAAAATGCTATTGGACCAGGGTGCAGACTTTTCGCTTAGCGAAATCAATATTATATACGAAAATGAAAGAACAGTTCTTCAGAAGATTATTGAATCAAATGATGCAGAACTCGTGCGAACAATTTTGAGACGTGGTGTAGATGAGAGATATATCTTACATTTGGCTGCTGGCGTGGGTGACACAACATTGCTAAAGACAGTGTTAAAAAACAAAATAGATATCAATCAAAGGGATGCATTGGGAAGAACGCCATTGTTATTCGCACTATTATATGACCACACGCAATGTGCTAAAATGTTATTGGACCAGGGTGCAGACTACTTTTCGCTTGCCAATGATCAGGGTAAAACCCTACTAATGGTAGCTGCCGAACGAAGAAATATCGAAGGCCTGAAACTCCTTCTGCATGCAGGAGCAGATGTATTTGCACAAGATCATCGGGGTTGGGTTGCTTTAACATACGCGGCATTTGGTAATCGCAATAGACAGAACCGGGATAAGTGCTTAAAACTACTCAAATCTGTTATGGAGGATAGAAGGATTAGATAGGAGAACTTGTCCAGGATAGGGAAGGGAACTGATGTATCGCGTGATCGCAGAGAGTCTGTAGTCCAGATAACTATGAGGAGTAATCAGACAATGATAAGAACCATCACATCAGAGGACCTGGAAGATTGCGCGCGTCTATATGTGAAGGTCTTCTCCGAATGGCCGTACGAGGAAGCGTGGAGCATTACCCAGGCTCACCAGTACCTCAGTCGATTCTGGAAGTTTGACCCCGAACATTGCCTCCTCGCCCTCGACAAAGATGATGTGATTGGCGCGATGTTCGGATACTGCTATCCCTGGCAAGACCGAATCAACTACTACATGCAAGAACTCTTTGTTGATCCTGATCAAAGGCGGTCGGGCCACGGACGAAGACTGGTGTGTCATCTCCTCGACAAACTCGGAGAATCCGATGTATCCATGTCCCTGATTGCCAATGAAGCAACGCCAGCAGCCGCGTTCTACGAGGAACTTGGATTGCGACAGCACAGGTACTACAAATTCTATTGTGGTACCGTAAAAACGAATGTGGAATAGCCCGTTTTAATAAGCCATGCAAATCGAGAATATCAAACATCACCTCGATGCCATTGACACATTATCAGAGGCGCAATTTGAACTGTGGGGACCTCTTACAGGTCGAAACACACTGGAAGAATATCGCGAGTTACTCCACTTCGCCGCCGAATCCGAGAGCCTGCCCACCACGCTCGTTGCCGTAGAAAACGCAACCGTCCTCGGCTCTGTAAACATACTCGAAAACGATCTGCCACTCCGTCCTGATATTGCACCCTGGTTAGCACAATTATTTGTCTTTCCAAATTTTCGACGCCGGGGTGCAGGCGCATTGCTAATTGAGGGTGCGATTGCAGAGGCGCAAAAACTTAACAGATCGATACTCTATCTGTACACGTCTGGAACGCTACCGAATTATTACGAGAGACTCGGATGGTCTCGCATGGAGGAGATCGCGTACCTGGGCAAGCTCAGAGTGATAATGGCTTACGAAATCGATTTAAGGACAGACGCGATTATTGCGAAATAGATGAGGGGATGGCTTCTTGTTTCATGGGCAATTCAAGGCAGATGTTGAACACCGTTATATGATTGTCTTTTGAGAAATTTAATCTATATTTCTTTATACAAGCAATGGGATCCTGGAGAAAGCACATGATAGAAAAAGTCGTTCGAAAACGAAACCTGACAACGCATTCCCAGGCAAAAGAAGATCTGGCCTACTGGCTCAGTCGGCCCGCAGAAGAGCGGGTTTTGGCCGTAGAATATCTCAGGCGACAACACCATGGAAGTACAGGAAGACTTCAAAGAGTTGCTCGCGTTATTAAACGCGCATGATAAAAATCGTCGATATCCTCTATAAAAAGAAAAAGCCTTGCAGAATCTTCTGTAAGGCTTTTTTCGCATTAATCTTTACTCTCCTCCCTCCCATACAATATAGAAACCATCTTGCTGATAGAACTGTCAAAAGATAAATCTCCGTTGTAAGACGCTATCTATCAGGGAGTACTCATGACCATCATACGATACCCGGGAAAAGCGGTTGGTCGCAGTGAATCTGTCGAACACAATGGCATCCTCTATACAGCTGTCATTGCGCCGGACTTATCTACAGACTTCAAGAGCCAGACCCGGCAGGCACTCGAACAGTTAGACACAAATCTCGCTGAGGCTGGAACCGATAAGACTTGTCTCCTCTCCGTCACGATCTACATCACAGATATGTCAAAAAAACCCATCCTGAACGAAATTTGGGATGCTTGGATCGGTCCCAACAACTGGCCCCAGCGCGCCTGTGTAGAAGCCAAACTCGAAGGAAATACACTTGTAGAAATGGTCGCGATTGCTGCAAAATAGCATTAAACTGAAGGAAATGGTCACAATGGATACACAGATTAGAGTCAGCACAAAAGCTCTCATTCTTCGAGACAACGCCATTCTGCTCGTAGAATACGATGACGAATCGGGACTTCACTACAACATGCCGGGAGGCGGTGTAGAGCCGGATGAGACTCTGGAAGAGACACTTAAAAGAGAGGTACAAGAAGAGACTTGCGCTGAAGTCGAAGTAGGTCAGCCACTCATCATTACGGAATACGAGCCAAAGAGAAACGCATTCTGGGGAGGAACGCGTCACTCACTCACAGTGATCTTTGAGTGCAGGCTCACAGGTGATACAGAACCCCAAATGCCACAAAAACCGGACCCCAATCAGACAGCGGTCAAATGGATTCCCCTCGTTGATCTCGAAAAAGTGGAATTGCTCCCACATGTCACAGATCACATTCTGGCCCACGCGAACAAACAGGAAAACCACTACCCGATCTATCTCTGCGAACCCATAAACCCCGACAAAGTGCAGAAATACCTTTGATGCACTCAGACAACAAAAGAACGGTTTAGACCATGGCAAAATTTGAAGAATCCAGGTGGGGCGAAACAGAATACGCCCAAGAATATCAAGACCATTCGCAACACTTTTTACCCGAACGAAATACGCATTTCGAGATACTCGCTTCATTCTACCAGCATTTTGTTCAGAAAAAACGAGTACTCGATCTTGGATGTGGCGACGGAATTATAAGCGAGAGACTATTCCTTATAGACCCTCATATCCAATTGGTAGCGGTCGATGGCTCCGAAGAAATGCTTTCAGCCGCCAAAAAGAGGCTTGATATATATGACGTAGAAAATTTCATCAAAATGCCTTTCGAACATATAATCGAAGGCAACGTAAATTTGGGCACTTTCGACTTCATTGTCTCTTGCTTTGCCATTCACCACCTGGAGAAATTACAAAGACGAGGGCTATTTGAAAAAATCCTGAATATGTTAGCACCAAATTCGTACTTTCTGAATATCGATATTGTTTTACCAACAACTAAAACCCTCGAAAACTGGTATTTCGACCTCTGGAGAGAATGGATTCAAAAACATGAAGCGCGAGAAAACCTCTCTGAATCCTTTTCACATATCCCCGATGAAGCGCGCGTTCGTCCTGAGAACTTTTATGATACTCTCGAGAGCCAACTTGAGGATTTGCAGATAGTCGGCTTTAAGAAAGTCACCTGCCATTACCGATATGGGCTTTTCGGAATATATAGTGGGAAAAAGCTATAAAAAATAAACGAGAATCCGTTTTCATTTTAATTCGGAGATATTGTCAAATATGGATCCATCCATCCTTAATTACTACGGGACCTATTATAATGAAATTGACCGATTCAATGACGGCAGCGGTCACCTGGAGTACATACGCTCAAAACAGATTTTGGATAGATACTTACCCCAAACTTCCGTCAACATCCTCGATGTCGGTGGCGGTCCAGGCGCGTACTCGTCCTGGCTCGCCGAGAAAGGACACAAAGTCCATCTGGTGGATCCCGTCCCTCGGCATCTCAAAGAGGCGGAAGAACGCGCCAGCAAGCACCCTCTAAAAAGCATAAACAAAGGCGATGCTCGCTGCTTGAGTTGGTCAGATAAAACCATGGATATCGTCTTGCTCATGGGGCCACTATATCACCTGACTGAATCCAATGATCGGAAAACGGCGCTTCGCGAAGCCAGAAGAGTCCTCAAACCCGGAGGACTCCTATTTGCAGCTGCAATCACGCGATTTGCATCTCTACTTGACGGCATAAGATCCGGGGCGATCCTCGATCCAGCCTTCCGGGCAATTGTAGCGCGTGACTTAAAGGACGGTCAACATCGCAACACCGACAAAAACAAAGATTACTTTACCACTGCCTACTTCCATCGCCCAGAGGAACTAACTGTCGAAATTACTGAATGCGGATTTACCCAATGCCAGACATTGGCTATAGAAGGTGCCGCCTGGTTGCTCGGAGATATAAAAGATCAATTGGAAGACCCTGAACGCCGCGAGATACTTCTCGATGCAATACAGAAACTTGAGGCAGAGCCTTCTCTACTCGGCGCTTCTCCGCACATTATGGCAGTGGCCAGGAAACCTTGAGTACTTTCCCTTGATGGATCATCATTTTTTCAGGAAGACCATCCCTAACATTCTTCAGGAATCAACAAAAATGCCTCCAGACAAAAGAAGCGGCGATATGGACCCTCGGCTTGCATTGGCTTTGTCCGAAATAGACGCCATTGTACAAATAACGCCCAATCTAACACTTGATGAAGACTATTTGCCCGGGTTTCCGGGAGGAACGAATACAGCTCTTTTTGGCCACCTGAACGGCAAACCCATCGTCTTTAAATATTTCCATAACAAAGACAGAAAAAACCATGAAGAAAAAGTATTGGAACTCTTCCAAAAAACTGGATATGTCCCACAAATTTATCCGATCAAAAACGACTCAGTCCTCATAATCGAACGATTGCCCGGACTACCGTTTTTCATGGTTGAAGAAAATATAAGCCTGGACGAATGGGAAGGACTTTTTAATCAACTGGGACAGGTGCTCGCGGAAATTGTCAAAATTGCCCCTGGCGCTGATTTGGCAATTCCTGGAAGACAAAATCTGCCACGCGAGCCTGGCTTTGACTACAAATTCTACTGCACTGCAAATTTAGAAACCTTCTTTGACACAGTTATAGAAATATCCGCTGGCGTCTTAGAAATGAGTGATTTACCACATCAGTCGCTCTTAGAGAATTCTCTCAGCGATCTGAAGGCGAATAGAGATGCGATTCTGGCATATCGCAGTTTTATATTCTTAGATGATTTTCATTATAGTAACATCATCGCCCAGGATTCTACTCTACAAGGATTTATAGATCTGGAGATGTCGCGCTACAGCAACGAAGTCCTGGTTCTGGGATCTGTTATGGCTTCCGTTATACCCAGCCAATTAGAACGCTGGTCCTGGGTTAAAACGGGCTATGAAGCTATCCGCGAAAATAGACTTGATCCCGAAACAATCTACCTATCAGAAATTGTTGCGCCATTCAACCGTTGGATTCGGTTTATGTGGTATTGGGGCTGTGACGAGGTACCAGACTGGGTCCGGGAAAAAAAACTCCGAATGTCCGTCGTCCAAGATATTAAGGACGTCGTGAATATCATTGAGTCGTTGAAAGCTACATCCTGATATGCTACTGGATCGCAATCCGACATGGCACGGCTTGATAGACGGGGAAATGCCCCCTTATCCCGCGGCAATTGTGCAGAATGTCCTCGCTCGTTTTGAGATTGAGAACCCAGCCAAATTAAAAGCATGGCCTTTCGGCCCATTTGACATTATAGCTGCCTTTGAATATCGCAACATCCCCTATCTCTTAAAGGGTCGCCACATCGAACAACGAGGCGTCAAATCACTGTTTCAAACACAAGACATACAAAAACAACTCCTTCAACTGGGCTTCCCCGTATCAGACTTCATAGCCAATTCTTCCGGCGAAACATTGGTACAAGGTCCCGACTGGCAAGCCGAAGAAAACATCTTCTATGAAATTCAGACCATTCTACCCGGCGTGCCATTTTCTCCTGATACGCACACAGCTCTCTTAGCGGGGAAATTGCTCGGACAACTCCACCTTATCGGACAGGAAATTCATTCGGATCTCCTGAGCAAGTTTTACTACATTGATACATTTGTAGATAGATTTCCCAATCGGTTACAGGCAGTCCTTCAAGATGGTCGGAGTTTGCAACGTGGAGAAAGCCAGGAGATCAAAGACTCCATATCGCGATTATCGGATGCTTCGACACGTTCCTCACTTACGCATCGCCTGACACACGGCGACTTCACGCCTGATAATCTCTTGATGAACCAAAACCAGCTTTTCTTGATCGATAATGATGAACTTGGATTTGGCGTTGCGGCGGTCGATATCGCGTGGGGGCTAACCTATTTGTTTGGACTGAACATCGGATTGGGACAGATCTTTCTGAATGAGTACAGAAAGCACGTTCCCGAATTTGCCGAAAGCGATCTTCTGGCTGTTAAGGACTACCTGATCGCCTTAAACATACACGCGTACAACGTGTCAGAATTGTTAGATATTCTGCATACATTGCTCTCTATTTAAAGGTTACATCACATGAGAACGAACTCGGCTGACCAATGCGGCATGTATAGTGCCCTTTTCCTCGACCTCGGTGGAACTCTCGTTCGGATAGAAGACGATGAAATCTTCACAGACGCTGCAGGAAACGTAGAAATCCTGCCAAATACCGTTGAAATTCTCATGCAAAGGGCACAGGACTTCGACGCGATATTTATTATCACGAATCAATCGGGTATAGAAAAGGGGACCTTATCAATCGAGAGCGCGAAATCCTTTATCGATCAGGTCAACACTGCAACCGGGGGCATAATCACTGATTACTGGGTGTGCCCGCGCATCGAATCGCCATATAGAAAACCAAACCCTAACATGATCACTGGCCTTGCCGACAAGCACTTTGTCGATGTCAAACAATCAGTCCTGGTTGGAGATACAGAAATTGACCAACAGGCGGCTCAAAATGCCGGTATTGGTCATTTCATCTGGGCCAGGGACTTCTTCAAAAGACAAGACTGACTGAAAACTGTCAGATAAAAAACTCAACGATCTCAAATGCCTCTCGTTAAAAATCAGGATATTCGCATCTTTTATGAAGTTGTCGGGCAAGGACAACCTCTCGTTCTGTTGCATGGGTTTGCTGGCAATTCGAAAGACTGGAAAAGAAACGGTTATGTTGAAACATTAAGCGATGACTACCAGCTCATTCTCATTGATGAAAGAGGACATGGCTTAAGCGATAAACCACATGATCCGGCAGTCTATGAAATGCAGAAGAGGGCTTCTGATATTGTTGCCGTCATGGAAGATCTCAATCTGAAAAAATCGCATGTTTGGGGTTATTCAATGGGAGGTGAAGTTTGCTTTGGCCTCGCCCAATTCTATGCAGATTGTATTGAATCTCTGATTATCGGCGGAATGGCGCCATTCCCACCTGCACACCCAGAAGTCTATGATGAGCAAATTGCCGTATTGAAAAGAGGCATTGCGACAGCAGCAGACGCCTGGGGTTATGACTCATCCGAGAGGCGAGAGGAATTTTTGAGAAATGATCCAAAGGCATTGATCGCATCTACGATTGCAGCCCGAGATTGGTCTGGATGTGAAGATATTTTAGAAACCTTAGAAATACCTTGCCTGATCTATGTTGGAGAGACCGATTCATTTATGTTCGACGCTGCGAAACGAGGTGCCAGTCAAATTCCCGAAGCAAAATTGGTCATTATTCCAGGTCTTGATCACGGACAAGCATACGCTGATAGTCGCCTGATTTTACCTCATGTGAGGGACTTCTTGCAAAAAAGAAACTGAAACAAAAGCAACTCACAAGCCGCGCCTATCTTCTGTGAAATACTGCATTCTGTACTGATGAGAGGAAAAACAAACATGTGGACACCGGTTGAGACTCAATTTTATGCCAAACAGAATCCCATTGGCATAATAAACATCGGCGACTTTCAAGAAGCTCATACAATTCGGACATTTGCTGAAGAGCTAAACCTCGCAGTCAGATTCTATAGCATCGGAACACCGGGTGATTTTCTGAAGGTCATCAGCCGTGAATCTGAATTGCCTCCTTGCATCATTATCTGCGGTCATGGGGATGAGAATGGGATTGTCTTCGGCGACTACATGGAGGGCATTGATACATCGATGCTAAGGGGCGAGAGCATGCCTCCAGAATGTATTGCAAAACATGCAAATCTGACTGATCGCGTTGTTGTGAATTCTTGTTGTGTAGGCGGGACAGACGCAATGGCAAGCGCATTCTTGAAGAGTAAGCCGAGATGCTACATTGGATCTCTGGATTACCAAAATGCCGTGTCAACGTCCATCTTCTTGACATTATTTCTCGATCAGTTATTGCGAAAAAATAAGCCAGTGCAGGAAGCGTGGAATCGGGCAGCCTCTTATGATGATGAGACACGTCACTTTGCTTTTTATGATTCCAATGGACGTCAAAAAATCGGATAGGTCTCATATTGCGTGGCACTAAAGGCTTTCCAATGATTTGTCAACGGAGGTCTCCCCATGTGGAAAAATTATCTCACCATAATCATACGAAACATCCGCAATCACAGACTTTATTCATTGATCAACGTAGTCGGACTATCGGTGGGCCTGACGAGCTGTGGTCTGATCCTCCTGTGGATACAGCATGAGACAAAATATGATCAACATCATCTCAACGGCGACCGCATTTACAGGGTATTGAGACAGGTAAAAAATAAAACGACCGGGGATTCCTACTTCAGCAATGGCACCCTGGGACCTGTAGGCCCTGCTCTCAAAGCCGACTTTCCCGAAATCAAGGCGATGACCCGAATCTTTACCGGTTCTTCCTGGGTTCAGTACAAAGATAAGGGATTCCGTGAGAAATTCTGGGTTGCCGATGGTAGTTTTTTGGATGTATTCACATTTCCTTTGCTAAAGGGCGATCGTCAGGCACTTCTGAAGCACCCTTCTTCTGTGGTTGTTACAGAAACAGTTGCACGAAAGTATTTTGGTAATGAAAATCCTATCGGCAAAGTGATTACTGTAGAAGATCGTTACACGGGAGGAGATTATGAGATTGTAGGCATCTTGAAAGATTTGCCGAGTCAATCAACACTCCGATTTGCCTTTTTGACGTTTACAGTTTCTTCTTCACCATTTATGCAACATGTTTGGGAAGTATGGCGCAAATCTTCCTTTCGTCCTGTCAAAACTTATCTATTGCTTTCTGAAGGTACTTCCTCCGCTGATTTAGAGCGTAAATTACCGGATTTTACCACCCGCTACTTTGATCCCGAAACGCGTGCGAACACAACGTATCACCTGCAACCTTTTCGTCGGATCTATCTCTACTCATATTCAGACTACGGTATAGCAGGTGGTGGAGAAATTACTTATATCTATTTATTTGCTGCAATCGGTACTCTGATTCTCCTCATCGCTTGTGCGAACTTTATGAATTTGGCAACCGCGCGTTCAGCCAAAAGAGCGAGAGAAGTAGGCATTCGCAAGACCGTCGGCGCACACAAAGGTCAATTAATCAACCAATTTTTCAGTGAATCGCTATTCATATCATTCCTATCTTTGCTATTTTCAATTTCACTGATTGAGCTTGTCCTGCCAGTATTCGAACAATTTGTGGGCATAGACTTGCATTTTGGCGTCTCTGAACTACTCATAATGATCATCCTTACCGTGCTGATGGGCTTCATCGCTGGAAGCTATCCCGCTTTCTTTTTGTCAAGTTTTCAACCCATACAGGTATTAGGTGGCAAGCACTCACACACATTAAAAGGTGTTCGCATGCGAGAAGTCCTGATCGTCTTTCAGTTCTGTGTGTCTATCGCCTTCATAATTTGTACTGGCGTGGTCTATCAGCAACTAAATTATATCAAAAACAAAAAACTTGGCTTCAACAAAGACATGGTGGTCATGATGCCGCTATTTGCAAGAGACCGTTCCCTCACAAGTAAGTATGAATTGATCAAGCAGGAATTTCTTAAACATCCCAATATTCACCGTGCAACCGCATCTCACACCAGCCTCGGATATGGTGGAGGACGTGAGCTTGTCATTCCAGAAGGATTTGATGGCGAAGAGGTCAGAATGAGATTTCTGGCAGTAGATGAGGACTTTTTGGACACATTCGAGATCGATGTGATAGCCGGAAGAAATCTGAATAAGGATATTGCAAGCGACTCGACCAACGCGTTTATTCTCAATGAGACAGCTATTAAACAACTCGGATGGAAAGATCCTATTGGAAAGCAATTTACATGGCCTCTTAGGCCTCATCATGGCACAGTAATTGGGGTCGTGCGCGATTTTCACCTGCGGTCTCTTCACGAAGAAATAGAGCCAATTTTTATATGCAAATGGCAGGAAAAATGGAATTGGCTATCAGTCAAAATTGGACGGGAGAACATCTCATCAACAATGGATTTCATGGAGTCAAAGTGGAAACAATTCATTCCAAACCGGCCTTTTGAAAGCTGGTTTCTAAGCGAAAGTCTTGAAGGATTTTATCTAAAGGAGATCAAGATCTTTAGTGTCCTCGAAATCTTCACACTACTCGCTTCTTTTGTCGCTTGTATGGGACTATTTGGCCTTGCAAATTTCAGTGTTGAACAAAGAATCAAAGAAATTGGAATCCGCAAAGTGCTGGGCGCAAACCTTGCAGATATTTTAAAATTACTTTCAAAAGAGTTCCTGAAGTTAATCGCAGTCGCTTATGTATTGGCACTTCCCCTCGCTTATTATGCAGGAGAGCAATGGCTGCAAAATTTTGCATACCGAATAAATCAGAGCATCCTTGTTTTTATTATAGGAGCAGTCTCGGGCATCATTGTCACCCTGTTAATCGTGGGCTATCAAGCTGGCAAAGCCTGGTCTGAAGACCCGGTTAAAATGCTCCGCCAAGAGTAAACGACTACCCACAATATTATTCTATTCGATGATCTCAAATGACTGTGAGAATATCATGTTAATCACTGTCCGCGCTGCACAATTGAGTGACCTGCCTCAGTTGGCTAAAATGAATAGCTGTCTCGTGGATGACCAGGGTAGCGAGAATCCGTTTTCATTGACAGAATACGAGGACCGGTTTCGCGAGTGGTTAGATACCAATATATGGACGGTAGATGTATTTCTACATGATGGACAGGTAGTAGGCTATTCTGTCTATCAAGAGCGTACTGACTACTATGACCCAAATGAGACGGTAATTTATATCCGACAGTATTACATTAAACGCTCTCATCGTCGGGTTGGCCTGGGTAAAGCAGCCTTCCAGATTCTGATAGACACGCGTTTTCCAAAGGATGTTCAATCTATAGCTCTCGATGTCATGGAAACTAACTCAGTAGGCCAGAATTTTTGGAAGAAGCTGGGCTTTAACGAATATTTTATTTCGATGAAAAAGGAACTGGAACAAAAGCAACTCACAAGCCGCGCCAGAAGGCAATCTACCGAAAAATCATGGACACAATACCCCGCATAATCAGAATAGAAGCCGATGATCCGTACTCTGCTGGCGTCCGGCTTGGCGAGAGCCTCGGCCATAGCTTTGGTCCCTACCTTGAAGATTACCTTGCTGCCCGAAGTCTGGCAGCGAAGAACTGCGCTAAACCTTCGGAAACGCATGCTGTAGCGTGGATCAGTTCTCTACCCCAGCATATAAGTGACAGATTTCGGGGTCTCTCTAAAGGGAGTGGGATACCGTTCGAGCGCATAGCACATTGGGGTTATCAGGAAATAGCACTCGGTCAGGGCTGTAGCAGCATCATCTGTCGGTCCAAAGGCAAAGTCTGGATTGGTCACAACAACGACACCTTTGTACCCGAGTTATGGGGATACATCACAGTCCTGGAGATCAAGGATCGCATCCCAACCATGTACTTCGGACTTGCGGGAGATATATGGGCGACCGCTGGAATCAACAAGGCGAAGCTCTGGCTGCACATTGACCACTTGAACACAACTGATAAGCCAGACAGCAGAAAAGTCGTCCTGCCGACGTATGGCTTCATTGTTGAAGCTCTGGAGACGTGTGAAACTATTGATGATGTGCAGGGACTCCTGAACAAAATAGACAGGACAGAAGGTATGATCCTGATAGCGACGGATGGTAGAACAGATGAAGCAGCCATCTTCGAATGCTCATGTTCGAGATGGAGACTATCGAAAGTCAAAACGGATTGGGCCGTGAGAACAAACCACGCCATGATAGGACGAGAAAGCAGCAAGAAAGGAAAGCTACTACTCGACACATGGAGCAGATACAATCGCCTGGCGCAACTTCTCGAAAACAGCTACAACAGCGGAAGATCCCCAACACCGCCGGATTTGAAGACATATCTCGCCGACGACGGCGTTGAGCGAAGAGACAATGAGTTCGCAACCGCGTATTCAGTTGTCGTGTGCCCCGCTGTCAACCGGACTGAGTTCACACTGGGCGGACAACCAGCGGCCAGTTGTGGGAACTGGTCTCATATTGCGTGGCCATGGCACTAAGGATTTGCTGGAGATTTGTCACCTTCAATCTACCCCCAATATCGCGGGCAGGTCAGTCAATGAACTAATTTCGTAATCAGCTTGGATCCCCGTATCATTTGTCAAACCTTCGCGATTTAGCCAGACCGTATGCGCTCCGGCTGCATCTGCACCTGCAACATCCTGTTCCAGGGAATCTCCGACGTGTAATAGCTGCGCCAGCGGGCAGCACGCCCTCTGTGCAGTAATCTGAAAAATTCTTCGATCAGGCTTTGCAACACGCACATCCTGGGCAAGAACAACAAAATCAAAACGTCCCGCAAGGCCACAGCGTTCCGGATAACTATTCCCATTTGACAAAAGCCCGATCTTAAAATAGGATGCCAAAATATCAAGCGCAGGTACAACATCTTTATACAACTCAATATCTTCGAAACGATGCTTCAGATATATCTTATTGAGATGCATAGCCAGATCACTGTCCGGATATCCAACATATTCAAGCGTCTTCTCAAATGCCAGCCGTCTGATCTCCTCGAGATTCCAGACCTCGCCTTTCACCTCCTCAGCAAGCCGATTGCGAATCGCAATCATATCCTCAACAGTAAGGTCTAAAGCGCGTTGAGTCGAAACATGCCTGCGCAATTCCCCCAATGTATGCATTAACGAATGTCGCATGACCTTATAGAAGTCCCACAAGGTCATATCACCATCAAAAGAAATCGCTGAAATTTGCAAAATTCCCTCCTCTTAGTGTTCATTTTCGGACACCACTGTATCAAAATCGGACACTTTTTAAAACGTCCATTTCGGGCGATTTTTCGTAACCTGTTGTAATATCAACACTTGACTTTTTCGGCACAGTTTTTGCTTTAAAAATAGGTAATCCTGAGACTTCTCTGGTTGTCTATAAGGAAATAGAAATGCAAAAACCGCCATCCTCTTCCATTTGTGGCGTATGCAAGCTGGAGGTTTTTTGCCGGGAGAATCGAACAATGGTGGAAATTAGTTTGGCATTATCAATAGTGTGAACACACCGTTTCTGAGCGATTTGATATACAGAATAAGAAGGGATTCGCAATGTTTGAAAACTATCTAAAAGTTGCAGTTCGAAACCTGATTAAATTTAAGATGTTTTCATCCCTGAATATCAGTGGTTTAGCTATTGGGATGTCCTGTTGTATTTTGGTTTTCTTATATATACAGGATGAAATAGGTTACGACCAGTTCCACGAAAAAAGCAATCGCATTTACCGGGTGCTGAGAGAAAGGGAAGCCCATAGTGGCGAAACCCACACACAGCCGGGTACTTCAGGTGCACTTGCACCGTCTCTGCTGAAAGATTTTTCAGAAATACAAAGTGCTGTCCGTACCTGGGATATTGATACCTGGATAAACTACAAAGACAAATGGTTTAAACAAAAATTTATGATGACCGATTCTAAAATCTTTGAAATCTTCTCCTTTCCTTTCGCAAAAGGCGATCCGAGGACAGCTCTGATAGACCCCTATACCATTGTTCTCACCCAGGAAATGGCGAATAAATTCTTCCCTGACGAAAATCCCATGGGCCGAACAATCACCGTTGAACACCGATATTTTAGAGGAGATTACAAAATCACAGGTGTCCTGGAAAATATACCCATAAATTCGACAATTCAATTCGATTTTCTCGCTTCGTCTGCTTCATCGGAATGGAGACAAAAATCATTTGCTGGCACTGTGTGGGAAAGGTGGCAACGCGAGAGTGGTTGGCTGCCAATAGAAACTTTTATTTTGCTACAAGAAGGGTATCCACCTTCTGAATTGGAACAAAAATTGAGCGATTTTATGCGTCGTTACATGGGAGAGGAAATCCAATCAAACAATGTCTATCACCTTCAACCGCTCAATCGTATCCACCTCTATTCTAACGTAGATTACGGTATGACCATGTATAGCGACATCTCGTATATCTACTTACTCTCTACACTTGCCTTTTTTATTTTACTCATTGCCGGTATCAATTTTGTGAATCTCGCTACAGCACGCGCCACCACCAGGGCAATGGAAGTAGGTATGCGGAAAGTGGTAGGTGCTAATCGGCGGATATTGATTGTGCAATTTTTGGGAGAATCCTTTCTGCTGTCATTACTCTCCCTCTTGTTGGCATTGAGTTTTGTCGAGCTTTTCCTGCCTACCTTTAATGCTTTTACACTTAAGGCATTGTCACTAAATATTCAGAACGAATCTCTATTGGTCGGATTATCCGGCATTACGGTATTGGTCGGCCTATTTTCTGGAATTTATCCTGCTTTTGTTTTATCTGCCTTTGAGCCTATGGATATTCTCAAAGGAGGTAAGTTAGTTTCCACTAAAAACAATGCCCGATTCCGAAAGGGATTGGTTATTTTTCAATCCTCAATTTCGGTTATATGTATCATCGGCACGATAACCATCTTTAATCAAATGAAGTATATGAGAAATAAAGACCTGGGTTTCAATAAAGATCAGGTCATGATTTTGGAGTTATACATGACAGATCGGTCATTGACGAGCAATTATCGTGCAATACACCAGGAATTTATAAAACATCCAGATATATTGGCGGCAACGGCTTCTCATACATTGCCCAATATTGGGTGGGGAGAGCGCTGGGTGGTTTATCCGGAAGGAAGTAATTCGGATGGTTGGGAGATGAATATATTGGCTGCTGATGAGGACTTTCTGAACTTTTTTGACATCAAAGTTAAAGAAGGCCGAAATTTCTCAAGCGACATTGGACGCGACACCACAAGTGCCTATATCCTGAATGAAACGGCGGTCAAACAACTGGGTTGGGAGAAGCCAATTGGCAAACAGTTTGAGTGGAATGATAGGCCCGGAGAAGTGATTGGCGTTGTCGAGGACTTTCATCTGCTATCTTTGCACGAAAAAATAGGACCTGTTTTCGTCTGCATGTGGGTTCCCAAATGGAATTATCTCTCCCTCAAAATTCGAAAAGATAATATTGCCAACACCATCCAATTTGTGGAAAACCAGTGGAAAAGACTAATCCCAAATTTTCCCTTCAATTTTCATTTTTTAGATGAAAACATAGATAAATGGAATTATGAGGCTGAGATAAAATTAGAAAAAATGCTCCGATTAGTGTCACTGCTTACAATTTTTGTAGCCTGTCTGGGCTTATTTGGGCTAACCGCATTTACCGTACAGTATCGCACCCACGAAATGAGTATCCGAAAGGTACTGGGTGCCTCTAAGTTCAACATCTGGTGGTTGCTCGTGAGGGATTTTTTAGGACTCATTTTATTGACCAACATCATTGCATGGCCCATAGCTTTTTTTGTCATGGAGGCCTGGTTACAGGATTTTCATTATCGCGTTCATGTGGATCTTATAACGCTGATCCTGGGTGGTGGGATATCCCTGATGATTGCCCTGCTTACCATCGTCTATCATACCCTGAAAACGGCTCTGTTAAACCCCATTCATCATTTGCGTTATAAATGATTACTCCAGGGTTGCTGTTGTCATTCAAACAGAAGTTTCCCGATTTAATGGTGGGAACTGATCTCATATTGCGTGGCCGTGGCACTAAAAAAATAATAAAGAAAGGTTACACAATGATCGGCAAATATTTTGTCATTGCTTTAAGGCGAACATTCAGAGATAAAACCTTCTCTTTGATCAATCTAATCGGGCTTTCTATTAGCATGGCAAGCGTAATACTCATTATGGTATTTATGTATAATGAGTTGACCTTTGACACCTTTCATCAAAACTCTGATCGCATATTCAGAGTATTGAGAGAAACTGAATCTTTAGCAGGAGCACCTCAGGTTTCACCAGGGACCTCCGGTATGTTGGGGCAGAGTTTGGTGGCAGACATTCCTGAAATTGAGAAAGTGACTCGTTTTTTTAGAATGAGCCAAAACTGGGCAACCAACGAAGATAAGGGATTTTTTGTAGCAGTTTGTGCTGTTGATCAAGAATTTTTGCAGATATTTTCTTTTCCTCTCAAAATTGGCGATCCAAAAACCGTTTTGAAAGACAAATTCTCTGTCGTTATTACGGAAGAAACTGCACAAAAATTTTTCGCCAATGAAAACCCTATTGGTAAAACAATCTCTGTCGATGGCAGGTATTTTGGCGGAGATTATTTTGTCTCTGGCGTTGTCAAAGATACACCTCGAAACTCCTCTCTGCATTTTGACATATTGACATCTACTGTTCACAATGAAATACCATTGACTGCCTGGGAGAGATGGCAACCAAATACATCCTGGCGACCAATCCAGACATTTGTCATGTTGTCCGATGCAGCCTCTCCAAAAAACATAGATACCAAACTTCAGGACCTTTTAAATCGTTATATGGGACCTGATGTAAGTGAACGCAATCGATATATTCTCCAACCCCTGGAAAGAATGTATTTATACTCTGACCTTGAATATGGAATTAGAGGCGGCGGGGACATTACATACGTCTATATTTTTTCGGCAATCGCAATATTTATTGTACTTATTGCCAGCTTTAACTTTGTAAATCTATCTATAGCGCGATCTGCTGCCAGACTAAAAGAAATAGGCGTGAGAAAAACCGTTGGTGCCCACAAGAGTAGTCTCATCTTTCAGTTTATAGCCGAAGCTGTTTTTACGGCATTTTGTTCTTCACTTCTCGCCTTTAGTATTGTAGAAATCTCTCTTCCCTATCTGGATAGCTACATAAATCAAGAAGCCAAATTGGAATTCAGCGAACATCTGTTATTTGTTATAACATTTCTTACAGCCCTTATTATCGGTACTATATCCGGACTATATCCGGCACTTTTCCTGGCATCTTTTCACCCCGCCCAAATACTAAGACGTGAACTCCAGTTTAATAACTCTGGAAAATGGCTGAGAAATGGCTCTTTAATTTTTCAATTTGCTGCTTCTGTCGTGCTTATCATCAGCACAATTGTTGTATATAAACAAATGGCATTTATTCAAAACAAGGCGTTGGGATTTGATAAAGAGCATATTGTCGTATTACCTCTTTTTACGACTGACCGCTCTCTAAATGAGCGATATCGCGTTATTAAGCAGGAATTTTTGAAACACCCCAATGTGATCTCTGCATCTGCATCCAATTCTACTATCGCCTGGTTTGGTGGCGCATTTCATACAGTCTATCCCGAAGGTTTTCAGGGTAACGAATGGCAGATGAGGATATTGGGCGTTGACGAAGACTTTATAGATCTGTATGGGATAACACTGTCAAAAGGCCGGAACTTTTCCGTGGATATTCCGGGTGATGCAACCGATGCTTATATCTTAAATGAAACAGCAGTTGAGCAACTCGGGTGGCAAAATCCGATAGGAAAACAGTTCGAATGGGCATATTGGAAGCGTAAGGGCATTGTGATTGGTGTTGTTGAGGATTTTCATAACCGATCTCTCAAAGAACCCATCAGGCCAATTGCACTATGTATGTGGCAGCCCAAGTATAATCTTCTTTCTCTAAAAATTAGAGGTGAAAATATCAAAGATACAATGGCTTTTTTGGAGGATCAATGGAGGCGATTTATTCCTGACAAACCATTCAAAGCCGCCTTTTTAGATGAACACCTGAACCAGCTATATCAAAATGACATTAATTTCGGGCGTATATTTGGTGTATTTGCATTGCTCGCCATTTTTATAGCCTGTTTGGGCATGTTGGGCATGGTATCTTATGCTTTAGAAAGAAGAACTAAAGAGATTGGAATTCGAAAAATTTTGGGCGCTTCAGCCTGGAATATTATTGTCCTGATTTTCTCCGAGTTCTTCGGAATCCTTGTTGTTGCTAATTTATTTGCGTGGTTAATTGCATTTCTTTTGATGGATAATTGGTTGCTTTCATTTGCTTACAAGATCGAACTATCACCTCATACTTTTGCCCTGGGAACGCTATTTGCAATTGCAATTACTTTTGCAACTGTAGCCTGGCATTTGATACAGGCCGCCTCAAAAAATCCCATTGACGAAATAAGGTATGAATAGACCGGGAATCAGGGAAAACGACATAATGGGATTTTGACTGTACTTTTTCAAACACAGAGGACGCACTAATGTTCAAAAACTATCTCGTCATCGCGATTCGCAATTTACTTAAATATAAAATGTACTCAGCGATCAATGTTATCGGGCTGGGCATTGGCATTGGGTGTGTCATCTTGATCGGTCTGTTTGTGCAAAACGAGTTGGCTGTTAACACCCAACATCCACATATAGATCGCTTATATCGGGTCATTGGTGAGTATCGGTCAGAAAATGGTCAGAAAACATACGACTGGCGCATTTCGGGGGCAATTGGCCCCACTTTGGCACGCGATTTCCCCGAAGTTGAAATCTCCACACGCACAATGCTTCGCCAAGCCTGGGTGCAGCATGAGGACAAAGTCTTGAATCGGGTATTTTGTCTCGCGGACCCGAATTGCCTGGATGTGTTCAACTTTCCAATAATACAGGGTGACAAGACCGCTCTTTTACAGCATGATTCTGTTTTTATCACCGAATCTATGGCACGCGATTATTTTGGCGATCAAGACCCCATAGGCAAAGTGTTTACGATCGAAAGTGGCTTTATTGGGGGCGATTATACTGTCGCAGGTGTACTTAAAGATTTGCCCAGGCGATCCTCGATTCGTTTTGATATGCTTTCAGCCTCTGTCAGGCCTGCTTTTCTGTCTCGATACTGGAATGCCTATTTGCCAACAGCACATTGGAGAGGCTCAATCACGGTCCACGTACGGTTAAAAGAAAACACGTCAGTTGAAAAATTGGCTTTAAAAATGCCCGCGATGGTGGAACAGTATATGGGACCGGAAATGGTAGCACACACGACGTATCACTTCCAGCCCATGGATGAAGTGCATTTATACTCACAACGCGATTACGGGCTTCGAGACGTATCCGACCTTGAAGGGCCAGTGACGTATGGCAATATCGCACATGTCTATGCTGCGTCTGCTACAGCCATTCTTATTTTTTTAATTGCGGGCATCAACTTCATCAATTTGACCACAGCACGATCAGCTAACCGGGCGCGTGAGGTGGGATTGCGAAAAGTGGTCGGCGCGCATCGGGGGCAACTCGCTTTGCAATTTTTGGCTGAGTCGATGATTTTCTCTGTATTGAGTTTGATTGTGGGGTTAGTTGTTGTTTCTGATTTCTTATCACATTTCAACGACTATACGGGTAATTTTTTAACATTGGATATCACGAGCAATATGGTGTTGGCTCTGGCTGGATTATCTTTGATAACAGGGCTTCTTACGGGGATTTATCCAGCATTTCTTTTATCGCGGTTTCGGCCTGTTGAAGTGCTCAAAGGCACACTCGCAGCAGGTGCCCGCGGTGGGTTATTGCGAAAAGTGCTGGTGATTTTTCAGTTTAGCACATCTATTGCACTAATTGTGATCACATTGGTTGTGTTTAATCAAATGTCGTATATCCAGAATAAAAACCTGGGATTTGACAAAGAGTACGTCATTGAGTCTCGTCTCTTGTGGGAATCTCGCAATTCTCGTTTGTATGAAGATCGCTTGTGGGAGCGGTACAATGTTGTCAAAGATGCGTTTTTGCAGCATCCCAATATTACGGCTGCAACAATTTCGCGTTCTTCACACGGACGCACTGCGCCGCAAGCGACTTTTAGTGCTTATGAACCGGGCAAAGAAGAATTGCGTATGGGCAGAAATGAAGTGGATGAAGATTTTCTGAGTTTCTTCAATATTGAACTTGTTGCGGGTCGAGACTTTTCAGAAGACGCAGCGAAAAGGTATGATTCGGAATCATTTGTGCCCCGAGATCAGTTGGATCAATTGAAAGTTCACGGTCAGGCAGAATACATTCTCAATGAAACCGCTGTTAAAATGCTGGGTTGGACAGACCCCATTGGCAAACCATTTGGTGTGAAAGGACGAAGACCGGGGCGTGTTGTAGGCGTGGTTAAAGATTTTCACTCGCGCACATTGCACGAGCCACTGGGCCCCATGGTTTTATATGCGAACAACGCGGTACCCAAGACAATTTATCTGAAGGTAAGCCCTCATAATTTCGATGAAACCGTTGCACACATGGAAAAGGTATGGAAACATTTTTTGCCGATTCGCCCTTTTGCTTACACGTTTATGGATGACAATCTGAATCAGCGATATACACAGGAGCGACAGTTGAGCCAAACGATGAGCGTTTTTGCTGCTCTGGCTATTTTTGTTGCGTGTCTGGGCCTATTGGGGCTGGTCTCATTTTTGACCGAACAGCGCAAAAAGGAAGTGGGTATTCGCAAGGTGTTGGGTGCATCTGCAGGTCTTGTTGTAGGGCTGTTTTTGAAAGAGTTTATTCGCCTGGTATTGGTATCCTGTTTATTGGCATGGCCGATTGCCTATTGGGCAACCAATGAATGGTTACAGAATTTTGCCTATCGCATTGAGATTTCGGCACTGCCGTTTTTAGTAGGTGGTGTGTGTATGGTTGTCCTGACAACAATAACAGTAGCGTATAAGGTCATCAAAACAGCTCAGGCAAATCCAATAGAGGCCTTGCGGCATGAATGATTATAAAACAGTCTGGTATAACCGTGAGGGCATCCTAATCACCCACCCCTGAAGACCGCACATACAACGCTTCAAAGCGATCCTTCGCCTCCCATCCCAACAACCGCTTCGCCTTATCGGGCCGATACTTATCGTGCGGCAACCGCGCACAAATGAAAAAATTCTCATAAGGCGACGGCATCTCGGGCGCTCGCAACCCATACAAAAACGCCGTACCCGTATCCTCCCACGACGTCGTATAAGGATGTGCGCCGCGCCCATATTCTTCGGGCAACACCTCGCCTGGCCGAAACTGCGTATAAACAAATGCAAGCACCTCCAGACCCTCGCGCTCGGCAAAAACGCGTGTCACATGCCCGCCCAGATACTTGGTCACAGCGTAGAGATCATCGCCTGGATGAAGCGGGATATCGGCATCCAATTGAAAATCATTCCAATAATCGGCATTGTGATCCAGCGAAGTGTGGAAAGGTCCCGTATGGATCAGCCGCTTAATCCCACAGGCCACACAGGCTTTAGCCACATTGTACGCACCCACCATATTCACCTGAAAAGCCAGCACCGGATGCGGCCGAATCACAGACACATTGATCGCCGCATTCATACCCTCGCACGCAGCTAGCACCTGCGCGTAATCCGTAATATCCACAACCCGATTCTCGTGCGGCGGACCCAACACCTCTGGAATCGGCGCCCGGGGACTCTGCGGCGGCGAAACCGCGATCTCTGTCATAGGCCGAAGATCGGTCACCCGCAAAGTATAATGGCCTTTAAGCGCAGAAATCGCCGCAGCACCCACCGGACCACCAGCCCCGAACAACACCACATTCCCCTCATTTACAATCGCCATAACATCCCCCTCAAGCAAAACGCCCACTCGACGCCACATGCGCCAGCGACCAGTGATGCCCCTCGCGCTCGGCTATAAGCGCATCGCGCACCGCCGCCACCGCATCCGCCGCCATCGTCTCCACACCCGGCGCACCAAGGCGCAAACAACGCACCTCGATCTGACCCGTACGCGCAATCTCTCGCCCCACCAGTTCAGCCATAAACGGTGCCAACGACCCGGCCTCAGCGCGCGGAATCGCATTCCACCGCGGATCAACGATATATTCCTCCGGATAATCCCGCACCAAATCCAGGCAACTCAACAGCACCACCTTCTCAACACCAGCGGCACAGGCCGACGTCAGCGCTACATAAGTACCCCGCGCCGCTACATCGAGCAGAACCTGTTCGCTATCCCCTATCGGATTGCTGGCCGCCGCGTACACAACAGCCTCTACGCTCGCCAGCACCGGATCTACCGATTCTCGCTGGAGCAAATCAACCTGTCGGTACCCGGCAAAATCACGGGCATCTTCCGAACCAATCGCCACCACCTCAAACCCCGCGCCCAACCCGGTCGCCAGCAGCGCACCCCAGGGACGATCCGCGCCAATCACTACCACATTCATACGTATCTCCTCCTTGATTGTCCCGCAATATACGCGATATCCTCCGCGGGACGCAACCTTCAAAAAGCGCGAACACCTATTTGGCTTGCACCTGTATCTCAAAGGCTATATTTTGCCATCAATTGAACTGCATCACCCACCTGCTATTCTTTTAAGGAGAACCCGGACATGGACCGCGAATCTATGACTAATGAAGAGAATTACTTCTTTGACACCGAAGGCTATATCATCGTCCCCGGTGCCCTCACCTCGAAAGAAGTCGATACCCTCAACAACACCCTCGACGACGCCGGACCCACCGATAATCTCTTGACACTATCCGCCCCACTGCGGGACCCCTTCCGCGACCTTCTGGTCCATCCCGTCCTGGTCTGTTACCTCAACCAGATCTGTGGCTCCGGATTTCGCCTGGACAGAGCACCTCGCCTGATCGGAGAAGCCGCTGGCGACGATCCCAATGTCCCACTACAGGGCAACAACGAACCCAGAGACACGGCCCGGGCCTACTACTTTCAGAACCACTACCGCGTCTGCCACGGCGTACGCGTCATCTGGGCACTCTGCGATGTCAACGCGGACGACGGCGGCGTGGTCCTGGTCCCAGCCAGCCACAAAAGCAATGTAGAAGCACCCGAAGACCTCCTCACAGGTGCAGACGACATGGACCTGGTCGAACAACCCGTACTCAAAGCTGGCGACCTGCTCATCATTGCCGGAACCACCCTTCAGGGCCTCCGCCCCTGGAAAGGGCGCAATCCACAGCGCCTCATCGCCTGCGAATATGCCAACCGCGCTGTCCTGCAATCCAACGGATCAGGAGCAAAAATAGAACCCAGACCGGAATGGATGGCCAATCTCCCGCCCGAACAGGTGGCCGTCCTCTCCAACCCCGGATACAAAGACACCACCGACCCGCCGCCAACCCTCAATACCGATGGCAAAAAGACCTGGCTGGAAAAATCGCCGGACATTATACACCCCTCGTTTTACAAACCCGACCCCGACGCTGGCATTGACCACAAAGAACTCTACTTCTGGGATCTCACCGGCTACCTCATCGTGCGCAATGTCATGGACGAAGAATGGCTGGAACGGGCCAACGAAGCCATCGACAAATTTTCCGATCGCATTGTCGTGGGCGAAGAACTCGCCCGGGGATCCAAAAGCCTCCGGGGCACCGGACGCCCCACGCTCAGCGGCCTTCTCCACCTGCCCGAACCCTATTGCGAACCCTTTCGCAAAATGCTCATCCACCCGGCCGTCATCGGCCGCCTCAACTGGATGATGGGCAGCGGATACCGGTGCAACGGGGCCACCGCCTTCTGTTCGGTCAAAGGCTCTACCGGGCACTCCCTCCACGGCGGCAACGAACCCCTCATACCCTCCCGAAGCTATGTCTTCCAGAACGGCCGCAGCCATGCCGAATTTGTCCGCGCTGTCTGGCAATTGCACGACACAACCCCTGGCGGCGGTGGGTTCGTCTGCGTCCCGGGAAGCCACAAAGCCTATTATCGCATGCCCGAAGGCATCCGCACCAGCGACGACGACATGGGCGCCATCCGCCAACCGGTCCCGAAAGCCGGCGACATCCTCTTCTTTATGGACACTGTCCTCACCCACGGAGCCTGGCCCTGGAAATCCGACATCAGCCGCCGGTCCATCTTCTTCAGTTACTATTCCCGCCACCACTCCTACCGCGGCGGCGTCATCGAACCCGAAGACCGCTGGGGAAAAGATATAGTCGAAGGTATGACAGAAGCCCAATTTGCCGTCATGCGCGGTTCCACCCGCGATGCCCGGAGCAGAAACACGCCGCGCCTCGTTGTAGAAAACGGCCAGCTAAGTGTCTCCTACGACGCCATGGGAGACCGTTATGAATACCCGGTTCGAAAGCCGGGCGACAAGAGAAAATAAAAACACGCGATACACCAGAATGGGGCCGTGTCTTGTGGAGACATGTTAATTGCCTGGATACCGCGCAGGAGGGAGAAGGAGAGAGTAGAATGCCAGTACTAAAAAGCCTTAAGATCAGTGGTTTTCGATCTATAAAAGAGATGTCATTGGAGCTTCGACCCCTCAATATTTTGATTGGTGCGAATGGGGCGGGTAAAAGCAATCTCATTGCTTTTTTTAAATTCGTGAATGAATTGATGGGCGGACGGCTTCAGCAACATATTGGAGCAACGGGACGGGCCACAGGCAATCTGCACTTCGGCCCTAACATAACCCCTCAATTGGAAGCGAAAATGGTATTTGAGGTGGATAATGGAACAGATACCTACCACATGAGACTGTTCCATGCTGCCGGTGATTCTCTGATTTTTGCTGAAGAAAGGCTCTCTTATCAGATAACAGGCTTTCCGACACCAAAAGCCGTGTCACTGGGAGCTGGTCATCGAGAAACGCGGATTGGGGACGCGGCAGAAGAAGGCGAACCAGCGGCAAATGTGCTCAGAAATTTACTGAATCGTTGTCGCGTCTATCACTTCCACGATACATCACCGACTTCGCGAGTCCGACAGTATTGTTACGTCAGCGATAATCGCTGGCTCATGCCCGACGCAGCGAATCTGGCGGCGATATTGTATGCGCTCAAGTCCAACAGGGAAAAGGTATATCGCCGGATTGTGGCGACAATTCGGCAAGTAGCACCATTTTTTGAGGACTTTGATCTCGAGCCGACCGATTCCAGAGACATCATTCTCAACTGGCGTCATCGCAAGTCCGATCTCATTTTCGGTCCCCATCAACTCTCGGACGGTACGCTACGGGCAATCTGTCTGATTGCGCTGCTGCTACAGCCGAAAGAAAATCTTCCATACCTGATTGTGGTGGATGAACCAGAACTCGGACTACACCCGTATGCGCTCGAGGTAATTGCGTCTCTATTTCAAGCAGCAAGTGACCAGACACAGGTTCTCGTCAGTACGCAGTCCAGTGCTTTTCTCAACGCTTTTGAACCAGAGGACATAGTGGTTGTTGAACGCAATGATGAGGCTACAGAGTTTATCAGGCCAGATGCCGAAAAACTCGACGCATGGCTGGAAGACTATTCGCTTGGAGAGATCTGGGAGAAAAACGTCATCGGTGGGGGGCCGCATTGATGGCCCGGCTCTATCTCTTCGCCGAAGGAACAACAGAGCAGACATTTGCCAATACGGTTTTGAAGCCACATCTGGCGAATTTTGGCGTTTACATGCACAACCCGGTTTTAATTGCACACGCCCGAAAGAAAGGAAGGATTCATCGCGGGGGTGGAAGAAACTTTACAGCAATGCAGAATGACATCAATCGTTTTCTCAAGCAAGAGTCGGGGCGTGATGTGTTTTTTACCACCATGATTGACCTTTATGCACTGCATTCACAATTTCCCGGCATTGAAGAAGCGGAGAAATTACGTCACGACCCGCATAAGCGAGTCGAAGCTCTCGAAAGATCATGGTTTGATGAGATCGGCGACAAGCGATTTATCCCATTTATTCAGTTACATGAATTTGAAGCTTATTTGTTTTGTGATGTATCTCTATTCGCTCACTTTTTTGAAAATGCAGATTCCCAAATCTCCGCTTTACATGATGTCCAGCCTCCAGAACTGATTGACGACGGACAAGATACAGCCCCATCAAAACGCATCGCCGCCCAATTTCCCAACTACTCAAAAGCAACAGTAAGCCCACAAATGGCCGAGATGATTGGTCTGGAAAACATCCGATCCAAATGTCCCCACTTTAATGCGTGGCTTGAACGACTTGAGAAACTCGGATCACTTGACATGTGAGCCATCAGGAGATAAAAAAATGAATAACGTAAGTAACTTACACAAGAAATGGAGCCATGACCCAGAATATCGGGCGGCATACCAAGAACTCAGCCTGGAGTTCAACCTGGCGCGCGTGCTGATTGAGGCCAGCATTGGTGCCAAGCTCACGCAAGCACAACTTGCCGAGCGCATGCAGACAACGCAATCAGTCATTGCGCGGAATACCCCATAAGCTCTTGAATCTTCTGCCGAAAATAGCAAAAACTGGGCGAATTATTGGCCTCTACATTCATATGTGGGGCGATATGCGTCGAAATAATCGCTGTACCAGAGATTACCTAATGGCAATCCCTCTGCAACCATATTATTCACAATTGGATCCTCGCTCGCCCGGCGAATCGTCGCAAAACCATCGTCACCCTTTTCCAAAATCCAGACCTCATCCGGCTCGAGCGCATTGACCAGGTATGGCTGGTGCGTGGTAATAAAAACCTGCGAGCCGCCGGGAGTATCGGCGTGTTCGCGAAACTCATTGGCCAGGGTCTCCAGAAGCTTGTGATATAAGCCATTCTCCGGCTCTTCAATACAGAGAAATGGAGGCGGACTCGGATCTTCGAGCAGCAACAGATAGGCGAACACCTTGAGCGTCCCATCGGACACTTGCTGCGCGTAAAAGGGATCCTGAAAGCCCTTGTCATTGAACCTGAGCAGTAACCGCCCATCACTGGTTCTCTCCGTATCGATCTTGTCTATCCCCGGAATTTTTCCAGCAATATTTTTCAAAATAGCCTGAAAACGATCTGGATGTTCACGCTCCATAAATTGCACGACATTGCCGAGATTATCGCCATGGATATTGAGACGGTTCTGCGGACCAGCCAGAGGCAGACTCCGCGCAGCATCCGGGGTGAAATAACTCAGATACCAACCCTCGATAAAGCGGCGAAACGCGGAAATACGCGGGTGTTGTTTCAAAGCACCGAGCGTGGCAATACCCAGCTTGCGACGGTCTTCTAATTCAACAAACTCAGCATCTTTGGGTTGTTTCCCCTCTTTTTCTAACTCAGAAATATCGAAACCTTCTGCTGTTTCATCAACTTGACCAACTGCCTCACTTCCCTTCCACACAAGGCCATAGCCTACCACAAGATAAAGAAAAAAAAGTGATCGGGCATTTCTCTGGTCCTCTCGCATTCGTTCTTGCAACACACAAGGACGCCCGAACCCGTCTGCTCCAATGGATATTTCGTAGTTAATAGGCCAAGCGTTTTCAGACTCTCTGTAATACACTTCAAACTCGATAGGACCTGTTTGCCCCTGCGTCCGCAGTTTCTCGAACCCACCGCGCCCTCGTGCGTCGCAAGCCTCCTCAACGCCGAACTTGAGCGCATCCGCAAGGAATCCAAATGCATCAAATAGGGCACTCTTTCCCACGCCATTTTTGCCGATCACCGCTGTCATAGGGGTAAGCAGTTGGGCATCCTGTTGATTCCATAAGGGACCCAGTGTAACATCCTTGAGTACCTTGAAGTTTTTTACTCTAAAGCCTTCTATCCTGGCCATTTTGCAGTCCTCTTTGGCGTTATCTGCTCCAAACTTCTATTTTAATAATCGCCGACTTCTTAAAGCTGCGTAACACAATGATTTAAGCAAAAAAACCCGTAAATGCAAGTTTTAAGGATCATCTTCATACAAAATCGGTCTTGATAAATTCCGATTCTCAATATATTCTGATTGTATCTATTACTTAACCAAAGGACCTCGCCATGCCCAGCATACCCTGGCGGCCCAGAGTCATCCTTCCCGGCCGCAACTTCCGCCTGCCTGTACAAGCCACCGACGACAACATCGCCCTCACATCCGACCACTTTGAAACCATCGCCACCCGATGGTGTGAGCGAGACACCGCGCGCTACTACTACCTGCGATCCCCCCAAAAGCAAGGCGACTACACCCTCATCGCAACACACAACGGCAACACCTCAGAAACCACCATCCAGGTTCGCACCCTCGACGACCTACGCCAGCCCCACACCTACAACGGCGCGCAATGGCCCCGCCGATGGCCTCTGGGCCAGAACTACCACCCCACCAAAAACCGACAAACGCTACAAAACGACCCCAAATCAGAACACCTCAACGAAGAAACCCTCGCCTGGTGGTCATCCCAACCCGACCATGTGCTCTGGTCTCAACTACCGCCTGCGGAACTGCCCAAAGCCCACTTTGCCAACTGCCATCAGGGCTGCCCAAACTGCGGCACCGCCATCTTCAAATACAGCGGCTTCTATCCCTGGGAACGCAACCACCTGCCCTGCGATTTCAAATCGCAATGCCCCAATTGCGCCTCCATCTATCCCAGCAACAACCTCACAAAAGAAGACTATACCTCCGGCGATCATGCAGACGACGGATACGGCTACTTCGACGCAGAGGGCCACATCTACCTCTTTGCCGCCACCTATCACCGCGACCAGTGCCGTGCCTATCACGCCGGTATCAACGCACTCACAGACAGCCTGCGCACAGGCGACCTCGACGAAGAACGCACCCGCAAACTCGGCCTCATGCTCCTGCGCTACGCCACAGAAGAACTCTACCTCGCCTCGGTCCCCCAGTTCCGCTATGGACCCTCAAAAAGCGTAGAAGAACCCTGGGATTGGGGACAGCCGGACTGGGCGGAAGAAACCGACCCCGTTGCCGCCCTGAGCAGAAAGGGCAGTATCCGCTACAGCATCGACACCCCCTACCTCATCGAAAGCCTCGCCCTGGCTTATGACACGGCCTGGCCCCTCCTGAGAGAAGACACACAACTCGTCGAACGCGCACGGGCATTCGGCCTATCCCTGCAAAAACCCGAAGACACCTGTCTGTTCATCGAAGAAATGCTCGCCGCCCTCCTGCAGGTCACCCTGGATCGAGGTGCAGGCAGCAACCTGCCGCGCGAAAGCCAGGGCGTCCTCATACTCTTGCGCTGCCTGGACCGCGCCGACGCCCGGGACGTCATGGACTGGGTCTATGAAGAAGGTCCCGACACCCTGCGCGTCTTCAGCACCAATGACATCCTGCCCGACGGCACACCCCAGGAAGCCACGGGCGGATACAACGCCATCCACAGCGACGGCCTCTTCGACCTGGAATACCACCTCCGCAATCTCCGCACCCAGCAACCCGACGCCTACCCCGAATCTCTGTACCCCTCGCTATTCAAAGACCCGCGAGGCGCGCGCGTCCCCCGGGCACTGTGCGAAATCACCATGATCGGAAAATCCTACTTCCAATTCGGCGACGGCTCTGCCCCCGGTTCTGCCGGCATCCAGGCAGAAGACTCAATCCGTCTGGAAAACGACCTCTATCACGCGCCCATGAACGCCAGCGTACTGGAACGCGCCACAACCTTCACCAACGACCCACACACCAAAGAAATCCAATCCACCGTACAGAACAAACAGCACCGCGCGCTCGGACCAACCATCCTCGACAGCGTCGGCATTGCCATCTTGCGCACACCCGAAGCCCCCGAACGAGCCGCCGTGGGCATAGCTTATGGCGACACCATGCACCATCGCCATCGAGACCTCCTGGACGTCCAGCTCTTCGCCTTTAACCGTCCCTTTCTCACAGACCTCGGCTATCCACAATCCTGGGCAAGCACATCCCCCTGGGAAGCCCATTGGGCGACCCACAACACCGTCTGGGCAGACCTGCCATCTGGCGAACCCACCAGCGCAGGCCGTGGCCACCTCGTACGCGCCCTCTTTACCGACGGCATCCAGGTCCTGGACATCGAGGCCCACCGCTGGACACTCGACCCATCGGACGGATGGCGCAAAGTCGATATCACCTTCCGCCGCCTCATCGCCCTGATCGAAACCGACGGCGAAGGCATCGCCCTCCTCGACCTCTCGCGCATCGCGGGCGGCGCAGAACACTGGCGCACCTGTCGCGGCCTGGAAGGCATATTCCAAACCGACAACGCGGACCTCAAACCTCAACCTGGCACAGTCGCTGGCCCAAACATCCCACGCACCCAAACAGACAATTTACCCCATCCAGACCACACCGCCCTCGCGTACATGGACAACGTAACAACCGCCCAGGCGCCGCAGACTTTCCATGGCACCTGGCAATCGCAAATCGAACCAGCCGCACACCTGGACCTCCATCAACTCAACATTTCTCCAAACACCCAGATCGTCAACACCCGTGCGGCACAGGCCATGGGAACCCCCGAAGAATCCAATTACCTCTACCATCCCGTAATCTGGCGTCGCACGCCCGACAACGACAGCACCTGCATCGACCTCGTCTTCGAACCCCGCCTCGGCAACCCCACCCTCGCCAGCACCACAGCCATACCATCGAACAACCCCACAGCCTCGGGCATCCACCTCACCACCGCAAAAGGCAAACAAATCGCCCTCTATTGGGCACCCAATGCCAGCCCTGACGACAAAACCCAATTCGAAAACGGCGTCGTCCTCACAGGTGCCCTCGCAGTCGTCGCAGACGGTCAAATCTCAACCATGGGCGCAACCGCCTTTCAAACCGCGGCAACAACCCTCACAAATCCCCGCGCACAACAAACTGGCCGAATCATCGCCCTCAACCGGGACACCTGCACCATCGACGTCGAGGATATAGAAGACATCGCCGCGGGCGACCGCATCACCATCAACCCGGACGGACGCGCACACAGCTACCACATCGAAGCCGCAGAACAACTCGACATCCACATCCACCGCCTCACCCTGGACGTCACCTCAATCCTGGGACGCGCAAAAATCATCGCCATCAAAGACAACAAAATCGACCTCGGCTTTCACATCATGGCAAAATCTGGCAACCTCCACGGCACGCGACTACAAACTGAAACCAGCGACTACTGGACCGTCATAGCAAACGCTCAAAACGCGAGCACCTGGCCCCCCGGAAAAATACGCACCACCATCTACCTTGACCCGAACAATAACAAACTTCAGAACCTATCCCCCGGCACCTGGGTACAGGCCGTCGATTACGCAATTGGCGACACAGTCCTCTTTGAACCCCTGTGCAGGGGATAGTGGACATTCTTCCGCCATTTTTTATATTGATAAACCACAAAAAGAAAGGAATCGCAATGGCCGTTGAAACACTACCCCTAACAGAAAATCAAATTGACCAATACCATCGAGACGGTTTCTTGCTCGCCTCGGGATTGATTCCCGAGGCTATTGCACGCACGGGTGAAGCCACAATGTGGGAAGTCATGGGCATGGACCCTCACGCCCCGGAAACCTGGAACAACTATTCAGACGAAGCGATTGCATCCACGCTACAGGCCGGATTCAAACCCCGATCGAAATTATTCCAACACTTCGACAATCAACACCCCGACCTCCTCGCCTGTTACACACCCGAAATGATGGCAGCAATGGCGCAATTAACCGGCGAAAGTGTAGATCTCTTTCATCCACCAGACGGCACACTCATACAAAACATCTTTCCCTCAGATGAAGAATGGGCGTGGCAAGGGGCGCATTTTGACGGTGGCGTAAAAGCCAAAATGCACAAAACACTCCCCGGCCCATTCATCATCAACTCCATCATATACCTCAACGACATTGAAAAACACGGCGGAGGAACAGTTGCGTGGCCTGGATCTCACAAACCCATTCGCGTACTGGCAGAGTCCGACCCCGAGAAATACGAATACATGTGGCAGCTAAAACAAGACCTGCACACCGTCGATATCGGCGGACCCGTAGAACTGGAGCCAAAATGCGGCGACATACTATTCTTCGCCCACTTCTGCGTCCACGCCGCCACCAATAACGTGCGTGACACGCCCCGCCTGGCACTGCGAAGCCGGTGGTAAATGGAGATCTCAATTGGCTCTTTCTTCTGCTCAGGAGGCAATACATCCAGCAACTGAACCGAAGCTGATATCGTGGAAAGTCGTAGTCGCGGGCCTGCTGTTAATCGTCGCATCGGACTACTACATCAACTGGTCCACCGTGATCTTGCGGGCGTCGAAGAACAACAAAGCACTATTCCCGATGGGACTGTTCTTCCCATTTGTAGTACTGGTAGGTACCAACCTGCTACTCAGATGGGTAAAACCGCGGTGGGCACTGAACCGGGGACAATTGTGCGTAGCCCTGGGCATGGGATTGATCGGATCCCTATTCCCATTCTATGGCCTGGCATCCTACGTAGTCGGCACCATTGCCGCGCCCTATTATTTTGCCACCCCGGAAAACGGCTGGGCAGAACTGCTGCACCCCAACATGGTCTCCTGGCTGATCATGAACAACGAAGACAAAGCCGTGACCTATTTCTACGACGGCTTGCCCCCGGGCCAGCCCATACCCTGGGGATCCTGGGCTGTACCTGTATTCTGGTGGATGACCTTTGTGGCCGCAGCGGCATGCGTGGCCCTCTGCCTGATGGTAATACTGCGAAAACAATGGGTGGAAAACGAACGCCTGGAATTTCCGCTCATGGAAGTGGGCATGCAGGTAGCTCAGGTAGATAAAAGCAATGGGGGAACACCCTCCTTGCTCAACCAGCCGCTCTTTCGCGTGGGTTTCTGGGTCGGGATATTTGCAGTCTTCTGGAACATCATCTCGTACTTTTACCCCTTAATACCGGGGCTGCCAACCACGCACACCGAAGGCCAGTGGTTCCGCTGGCTGGAAGGCGCCAAACCCTTCTGGGTACAAATCAGCATTTACGTCATAGGCTTTGCCTATTTTGCGCGGGTCGAAACCCTGTTCAGCTTCTGGTTATTCTTTCTCTTCACAGAAACAGAAGTCGCAACCTTTGACCGTCTGGGAATCGCGGCAGGACACGGAGGCGGCGAAGCCGTGCGGTCGCAAAATTTCGGAGTACTATGCGCCTATGTCATGTTCGGGCTATGGATGGCGCGGGGACATCTGAAAGCCGTATTTCGGAAAGTCTTCAAAGGAGCCTCCGATGTAGATGATTCTCAGGAAGTGATGTCCTACCGCACGGCGGTAATCGCCCTCATAGCCTCCCTGCTATACATGGTAGCGTGGCTACACGCAGCGGGCATGGAAATCCGGGTCGTCGTCCTGTACCTGTTTTTCACCGCGGTCGCCTACATCGGAATGGCCCGATTCGCCGCAGAACTGGGACTGCCTTATGGAGATATAGCCTACCACTCAATAACCTGGACCCCGCTCCACATCATGGGCGGGCAAACAGTAACCGCATCCACATTGACATGCCAGGGCTATCTCTGGGCCATGTTCGGAAAAACCCGGGGATTTCTGGGACCGCCAATCGCGCAAATGCTGAAATTGACCACACCATTGCGGGTCGAGCGGGGGCGTCTATTCGGCGTAATCGTCCTCGCCGTGGTAGCAGGTGCCACATTTGCAATACTCCACGCCATATACATGGGCTATTCCGGCGGCGGCTTCAACCTCAGAGCCGCGTGGAACCTGTTGATCGGACCACAGCGGTCCTACGACGCATCCGTAACCTGGATCCGCAACCCGGAAGCACCCGATGTAGAGCGCATGTTATTCATGGGATCTGGCGTATTAATCACAGCCGTACTCACCTATATGAAATACCGCTTCGTACACCTGCCTCTCCATCCCGTAGCCCTCATGCTACAGGGCACCTATATGGCGCAGAAAACCGTATTCTCGGTATTTCTCATCTGGATCTACAAAGCGACCATACTGAAAATCGGTGGCGTGCGCCTCTACAGAAAAGGACAGCCGTTTTTCATCGGCCTGCTAATCGGATATGCCATAGCGACATTCTTATCCTGCGTAATAGACAGCATCTTCTTCTTTGGACAGGGACACCTGGTACACGGATTTTAGAGGAGTCATTTAATGGCAACAGTTGACACCAGAACACATGGCTTAACCGCGGAAGAGCGCGAGGCTTACGCAAAAGACGGATTCTTCATCCGACCAAAAGCCTTCGATACGTATGAGATCGACGCACTGCGCGACAGAATTGAAGACCTCGTAGAACTCATCGAAACCTCCGACGTATTGCCAGAAAAACAGAAACAAGCAATCCTGAAACGCAATATCGGAACCAAAGCGACTTCTGGACCTGCATCATTAAACAGCATAACGCGACTTCACAGGTTCAGCGCATTGGTGCGATCCCACATCCGCGACCCGAGGCGACTGGATGCAGTCACACAGATCGTAGGATCGGATCTATTCTGTCCCAACGACCTGTACTTCTTCAAACCCCCGGGCACCGGGCGGCCCATCGCGTGGCACCAGGACTCCTGGTACTTCCGAAACACGTACGTCAGCAGCATAGGCGACGCCATAGAGCAAGCCTCCATAGGAACCTGGCTGGCACTGGATGATGCAGACGAAGAAAACGGATGCCTGTGGGTAATCCCCGGCAGCCACCGCCTGGGCGTAGTAGATCACAGCCAGGTCGAAAGCGATGAGTACTTATTGCAAAAAAGATTGACCGTATCCGACGAAATGGAAGAACGAGCAATACCAGTAGAAGTGCCAAAAGGCACCCTCGTATTTTTCAACAATGCCCTATTTCACCGCAGCACCCCCAACAGATCAGACAGGTTTCGGCGTGCCTATATCGTACACTATATGAAAGCGACCATTCAGCACACCAACACCAGGAACAGGCAAAGGATAGACGAAGAGACGAAACACTGGGGCACAACTGAGATGTACATCTGCGGCGTGCCCGGATTCATACAAACAACGCCCGAAAAAGAAAGCATGAACTGGGACAGTGCCCTGGGCCGAACACTGACAGAAGACGACATTCGGATAAAAAGGAAATAAAATGCCAGATAAACGCCCCAACATCCTCTACATCATGACAGACGACCATGGAACCGGCGCCCTGAGTTGCTACGGCAGCCAGATCAACCACACCCCCAACATGGACCGCATTGCCCACGGAGGGATGCGCCTGGACAATTGTTACGTAACCTACTCCTTGTGCTCGCCCAGCCGCGCCTCTATCTTAACCGGAAAATACGCACATCTCCACGGACAAACATCCATTGGTGGAAATATCTTTGACGGCACACAGCAAACATTCCCCCGCCTATTACAGGACGCGGGGTATCAAACCGCAATCATCGGAAAATGGCACCTGCACAGCATACCAACGGGATTTGATCACTACAGCGTCATGTGGAATCAAGGCTCTTATTTTGACCCCAGATTTATCGAACCCGGCGAACACGGTCCCGTATGGAAAGAAAGCCGGGGATATTCGACAGACCTGGTAACCGACAAATGCCTGGACTGGCTCAAAGGGCGAAACCCCGAAAAACCCTTTATGCTCCTGTGTCATTTTAAATCCCCCCATTACAACTGGGAGCCGGACGAAAAACACAAAACAATGTACCAGGATGAAACAATCCCCGAACCAGAGACATTTGACCACAACTTCGGAGACAGCCCGGTACCTCCCGAAGCATTGCAAGTCAAGCTCGAAACCGTACATGAACAATGGAATATCACGCACTGGGACGCCATGCCCGAAGGATTATCCATGCAGCAGCAAAAACACAGAAACTACCAGTACTTCATCAAAGACTACCTCCGCTGCGTGGCATCGATAGATGATAATATTGGGCGACTCCTCGACTACCTCGACGAACAGGACCTCGTCGAAAATACAATTGTAGCATATACCTCAGACAACGGGATGTTTCAGGGCGAACACGGCTGGGTAGATAAAAAAATGATGTACGAAGAAAGCCTGCGAGTTCCCTTCTTAATCCGGTACCCCAGAGAAATCGCAGCGGGAACCCACACAAATGACATGGTCATCAACCTCGACTATGCACCGACCTTCTTGGAATACGCCGGGCAGCCCATCCCCGCAGACATCCAGGGACAAAGCCTGGTCCCCCTCCTGCGAGGACATACGCCGGACGATTGGCGAACCGCGTTCTACTATCAACACTTTGACATCCATCCCGACGGCGAACTGGCAAATTGCGGCGTACGCACAAAAAACTTCAAACTCATCTGGTACAACCACAACTACGACCACTACCAGCTCTTCGACACCCAAAAAGACCCCAGCGAAACCCGGGATGTGTCCGAAGACCTTGAATACGCCTCAACAGTATCCGAAATGAGAGCACTGCTACAAGAAGAACGCGAAAAAGCGGGCCTGACAAACGAAATAGAACAACAAATCTTCAACAGCGATAACATACCTCAAACGCGCAAGCAAATGAATGCATTACTACAAACGATAGATGCCAATACCGCAAAGGAAAAACAATGAAAAACGCCAAACTCCGCTACAGACAGGTACACCTGGACTTTCACACCTCTGAACACTGTCCAAATGTCGGTGGGAAATTTGACGAAGACCAGTTCATCGGCACCCTGAAAAAAGGCCATGTAAACTCCATAACCATCTTTGCACAATGCCATCACGGCTGGTGTTATTACCCCACAAAAACGGATATGGAACATCCCAACCTGCAAACCGACCTCGTCGGACGCATGCTCGCCGCAGCCAAAAAAGCCGACATCAACATGCCCGTCTATATCACCGTACAATGGCAGGAAAAAGCTGCCCGCGAACACCCCGAATGGCGCGTCAGGCGACCCGACGGGGGCTATGTGGGACGGCCAACAATGCACCCCCATACCCCACTGCCACACGGCGGATGGTATCGCCTGTGTTGCAACACGCCCTATCTGGACGCGAGTGTCTTGCCCGTATTGACAGAAGTAATGGACATGTACAATCCCTCTGGCATATTTCTCGACATCACCGGGGAAGAAATTTGCACCTGTGATTGGTGTATCGCCAGCATGCACGAAAAAGGACTCGACCCCAATAACGCTGGAGATCGGATTATCCACTCACAAGATGTGTACAAAGACTATCTATCCAAAACCACGGACATTATCTGGAGCCGAAATCCCGACGCCACAATTTATCACAACGGAAGCGACAAAAAGGGACGCCACGACCTCTACCCCTACTGGTCGCACCACGAAATCGAATCCCTGCCAACCGGCATGTGGGGATACAACCACTTCCCGACAAACGCGCGCTACTTCACAAACCTGCCCGACTGCAACGCAATCGCACAAACGGGCAAATTCCATCGCATGTGGGGCGAATTTGGCGGCTTCAAAAATCCAGTCGCACTGGAATATGAAGTCGGACAAATCATCTCATTAAATTGCCGCTGTATGGTAGGCGATCAACTCCATCCAGAAGGTGAGATGGACGAAGAAACCTATCGCATCATAGGCGAGGCATACAAACGCGTTGAAGAACGCGAACCCTGGCTGGAAGGTGCCGAACACGTAGCAGATGTGGCGATCCTCGCACCCTCGGGAATACACAAAGACAGAGACCTGGAAGACAGCGAAGTCGGCGCCGGACTCATGCTCATGGAAAACCACATCCCATTCTTAATGCTCGACGAAACAATGGACCTATCCCCCTACCAGCTATTAATTCTACCAGACAGCGTGCGCGTGGATAACGCACTAAAAGCAAAAATCGACACATTTCTGGCAAATGGCGGAAAATTATTATCGTCCGGCGAAAGCGGCCTGGACCCCTCGGGAAAAGGTTTTGCGTATGACATCGGCGCAGAATATACCGGGATCTCGCCCAACGATATAGAATACGTAGTCGTCGGCGACGCCATCGCCGCAAATTTGGTCCGCACCCCATTCCTCGTCTATGAATCCGGCGTAACCACAAAAGTGACAGACGGCGAAATCCTCGCAGCCGCTTGGAAACCGTACTTTAACCGCACCTACGGAAAATTCTGCTCCCATCGAAACACCCCTTATGAAGGCGACGCGGGTTGGCCCTCCGTCATACGCAAAGGCAACATCATCCACATCGCACAACCCATCTTCAGAGTCTATGACGACCAGGGCATGCAATTGCACCGCGACCTGGTAAAAAATTGCATTGACCTGCTCTACGACGACCCCTTATTGCAGGTCTCCCTGCCATCGTGCGGCCGTGTAAACGTAACGCGCCAACCCCAGGAAGGAAACCGGCTAATCCTGCATCTCATGTATGCCAACCCCATCAAACGGGGCGATACAAATGTAATAGAAGACATTATCCCACTATACGACATCGCAGTCTCCCTCAAAGCAGACCGCGACATATCTCGCGTATATCTCGCCCCCGAAAACGAGGATATTGAGTTTGCAGTAGCGGACGGGCGCGTATCATTTACCGTGCCAAAAGTCGAAATGAATCAGATCGTGGTAATCGAATAAAAAAAGGAGGCTCTTATGCCAGAAACAAAAAAAATCGTCCGGTCGGAACCCTTTGTAATCAACAAAAACATGGGCAGCCCGATGGCGATATCCGCCAGAGACCTCACGCCAAAAAATGCGGATGGTCTCCCCGTAGTCTTGCCAACGGAAAAACAAAAATACGACTTTGATCGCAATGGTTGGCTCTTAATCCCCGGCGTACTCTCAAAAGACGAATGCGACGAAATGCGGACCTTTGCCGAGCGATTGGCCAAAGACCCCGAAAGCATACCCGAACACGAACGCTGTCCGCTTGGCGGACCATTGCAAAAACTGGCTGACCACCCCGTTATCGTCGGATTTATGAATGAATTCGTGGCATATCCGCCACTCGCCAACGACGAGCGATATGGATTCAGATTGGAAACATCCCACCTGTTCTACCGCGATGCCGAAACACCCGGAAGATTTAGTCCACATAATGGCAATGGCCTGTTTCGCATGCCCTGGGACTCCCACTTTTACCGGTGCATCCCCGGCAAAGCCTGGAGCGGACTAACGCGCGTCGTATGGGAATTTAACCCTGTCAAAAAAGGCCAGGGCAGCACATTATTTGTAAGCGGCAGCCACAAAGCCGCTTATCCAGCACCCGAAACCGTCCGCGACCCCGACTCAACCATGTGGGAAACCTACGACTGTCCCCCCGGATCGCTATTGTTCTTCACCGAAGCAATCACGCACAGCGCACATCCCTGGACCAACACCGAAAACAATCGCCTCGCCGTATTCAACCTCTACAACATCGTCGCGAGCCGATGGCATTCGTGGTTGCCCCCCGAAAAACTCATCGAATCCATGCCACCCCTCAGACAAACGCTCTTCAGCGAACCGTACAACGAAAAAGTGGATACATTTTTCCCGCGCACAACAGCGTATATGGACGGGTGAATAAAAAGGAGATCGACATGGACAGCAACGGAACAGTAACACCTTATATCATCGACAAAAATCTGGGCAGCCCAATGGACGACTACTCAGATACATTGCCAAAGAAAAATGGCGATGGGTTAGACATCATCGAACCGACCACAGAGCAGAAGTACCGGTTCGACAAAGACGGGTGGCTCTTAGTCCCCGGCGTACTGAGCGAACAGGACATCAAAGAAATGCGGGAATATTGTATTCAACTGCACTTCGACCCCGAATCGCTCCCCGAACACGAACGCACCCCGCTGGCAGGTCCAACACAGAAATTGATAGATCACCCTCTGGTAGTCGGCATGATGAACGAATTCATGGCCAATCCCCGCTTATCAAGCCCCAATTGTTATGGATTTAGTTTGGCCGCCAATGGACTCTGGTACAGAACCGCACCCAATCGGCGCAATGAAGGCAAAAGAGAAGCCCGTCAGTTTAGCCCACACAACGGCAATGGACTATATCGCCTGCCCGGCGACGCGCACTACTACAACGCCTTTCCCGGCAAAGCCAACAGCCCACATACGCGCGTGGTCTGGGAATTGAACCCCGTCAAACACAAACAGGGCGGCACACTCCTCGTAACGGGCAGCCACAAAGCCGTGTACACCGCGCCCGACGAAATACAAGACCCCGATTCCGGCATCTGGACAACCTATTCATGTCCGGCAGGCTCGGTCCTGTTTTTTGCAGAAGCGACAACACACAGCGCGTATCCGTGGATCAATGAAGAAAACGACCGCATTGCCATTGCCAACCTCTACAACTTCGTAGATGGCGGTCACGCCAGATTGCTGAGACCAGACCCCCGCATCCTGAAATCCATGCCCCCGATTCGCCAGACCCTGTTCAGAGAGCGATTTGCCGGTCAAAATGTCGTCAGGTGAGAACATCATGGCCGAAAATCGACCCAATATCCTGTTCATAATGACCGATGAGCAGCGATTTGACCACCTGGGAAGTGTAAACCCCGCGGTAAAAACACCGCACATAGACGCGCTGGCCAATGACGGCGTTCTATTCACCCGGGCATATACACCCAATCCATCCTGTGTACCTGCACGGGCGGGAATATTCACGGGGAAATATCCCCACCAGTGCGCGGCACCCACCTTTATCACCTACTTGCCAGCGCACGAAAAGACATTCATGAGTTATCTACAGGAAGCGGGATATTACACAGCAGTAATTGGAAAACAGCACTTTGGCGAATCGAAAATTGAACGGGGTTATAACTACGAAGATATTATAGACAGCCACAGCCCCGCACCTCAGAATCCAAATCGCAACTCCTATAACCAGTGGTTATGGGACTCTGGATTTAAGCACCGCAGTGAATTAATTCAGGGAAATCCCGACATCAGAAGATATTCGGAATGGAAAGCGGACCCAAAATACCACGTCGATCACTACGTGGGCGACCGGGGCCGCGAATGGATCGAAAGCGGCATGCCCGAAAATCGCCCCTGGTTTTGCTGGATCTCATTCCCAGGACCCCACGGACCCATTGACTGTGGCAATCTTCCCCAGGCCGACCTGTACGACCCGGCAGAAATTGACATGCCAGAAACAAATTTTGAGATGCTGGCACAAAAACCCCCGCACAACTCACTTCGAGGCGGACCCGTGCGCCAACAGCCTTTTACAAACGATGAAATTCGCAAACTGCGACACGCTTATTACGCAAACGTAACACTCATAGATGAAAAAATCGGCGCAATCGTACAGGCATTAAAAAATAGCGGCACCTATGACAACACCCTCATATTCTTCACCAGCGACCACGGCGATTTCATGGGCGACTTTCAGCTCATGGCAAAAGGGCAAAACATAATGGAAGTGCTCATGCGCATACCCTTTGTAATCAAACCCCCCAAAGGCGGCGTACGCGAAAAACAGGAATCGTCTCTCATCTCGGCAATTGATATTGCAGCCACCTGTTTAACGGTCGCTGGCGCAGAAGTGCCCGAACACATGGCATCACGCGACCTCTCGCATTATTGGTCCCATGCGGAAGACCTGGACGACCGGGACGATTTGTACATGGAAGCATCGGGCATTCGGTGTTTGCGCACTCGGCACTGGAAAATAGGGCATTATTGGAACAAACCCTATGGCGAACTCTACGACCTGAAAAACGACCCGTGGGAAAAAGAAAACCTGTGGGACCGCCAGGATTTAGCAGAGTTAAAATCCAAATTACAAAAACGCTTACTGGACAAACTGATTGAATTAAGCTCGCGGTCTTATATTGCGTGGAATCACGGCGCACCTGAATTATAAGGAACCTCGTAATGAACGGATATCGGATTGGAATTGTAGGATGTGGTGGGATAGCACATCGGCACATTGCGGGATATCGGAAAGTCGCGCACGACCTGGGAGAAGTCGTCGCAGGATGCGACATAGACAAAGAGCAACTAAATAGATATTGCGACCAATACGACATACCCAACCGCTTTACAAATGCGGCAGACATGATCGCATCGGGAGAAGTCGATGTCATCAGCCTGTTAACACCCCCTGCTGTGCGCCATGACGTAATCTTTCCCGCAATTGAAAAAGGTATCCATCTCCTCGTCGAAAAACCATTCGGCGAAACATTGTGCGATGCAGTCTCCTTTGTCGAAGCAGCGGAAAAAGCGGGCGTAACCCTGGCGGTAAACCACCAACTGGGATTCATGGAAGATGTCGTCGCAATGCGCGACATCATCAACTCGGGTGAAATTGGCGACATACGTTATATATCGCACGACGAATTAAAAAATCGGACGCGAGTGCGCGGGTGGCGAAGCCGGGAACAGCGCCTGGAAATCAGTATCTTCAGCATCCACCTCATCGACCGCATCCGCACACTGGCAGATAGCCCACCCCAAAGCGTATCAGCCGTAACCCGCCATTGGAATCCAGACGTCAAAGGCGAAACCTTTACCAGCCTGACAGTACAATTTGAAAATGGCGTCGTCGGCACCATGATCTCCAACTGGCACGGCTTAACCCTATCGGAATGTCGATTGCGCGTAGATGCCACAAAAGGCTCGGTAATATCCGTCAAAAAAGTCGTACTTGACGACACAGCCACATTGCACATCCATCCCCTGAACGGAAAAAAGGAAACACGCGAATTCCATCGCGAAGGGGCTTTCACGCACGCAATGGGTGAAAGCATGAATCACCTGATGGACTCCGCGCGGCGCGGCGCAGAACCCCTGCACAGTGGGCGAGGAAATTTATACACCATGCAAATCGTCGATGCGACCTATTTATCGGCGCAACGCGGCGGACAAATGGTAGAAGTAGCGGAAATAAAATAATACTGGAGGAATAGCAATGACCACAGACTGCCCCACAACCCCTGAAGATATCGCGCAATATCAAAAAAAGGGCTTCATCAGCTATCCCAACTTCTTCAATTCCGAAGACCTCTGGGAACTCGCAGACGCACTCGACCACGCCGTAGCAATCAACCGCGCCAGAATCAAAGGCGCAGAAAACGCGGGACGAGGCAGACCCGAATACGAACTCGTATTCAATCAAATGGTCAACCTCTGGACCGACTATGCAGGCGCGCGAAAAATCGCCCTGAACAAACGCCTCGCAGAATCCGCCCGCCGACTATCACAAGCCAAACAAATCCGCATCTATCACGACCACGCACTCATAAAACCACCCGGCGTCAAAAGCCGGGAAACCAACTGGCACCAGGACTTCCCGTACTGGTCTGGCATGGACCGTCCGGGCGCACTCTCCGCCTGGATCGCAATCGATGATGTCTATATCGAAAACGGCTGCATGCACTTCGTCCCCGGAAGCCACAAATTCGGCAAACAAGAAAGCGTGAGCCTGACCACTCAGGGCGAAAGCATCGTCCAAAAAATGCAAGAACGCGGCCACAAAGTCGCCGAACCCGAAACCATAGAACTGCCAGCCGGCGGCGTCACCTTCCACCACGGATGCAACTTCCACTATGCGGGACCAAACCTCAGCGACAAACCCCGCCGCGCATTTGCCATCATCTACATTCCCGACTACGTCCTCTTCACCGGCAAAAATGACGCAGCGGGCGCGCAAGAAGAAATGGAAATCGGCAAACCCTGGGAACACCCCCTGCATCCCGTAATCGCCGGATAGAGGAGGCTCAAAATGTTGACCCGTGAACAATGTGAATCATACCAGCGCGACGGCTATCTCTTAGTCCCCGACCTATTCTCAAAAGAGCAACTGGCACCCGCGCTCGCAGTCGCAGAACAAAATGCTTACGGCAAATCTCACGAAGAATTCAACGCCGAAATAGATGCCCATCCCGAAATCGCAGAAACACTCATCAGACCAAAAGGCCGCCGCAGCTTTGGCGGACCCCGTGCGGAGTTTCACGACATTCCTACGGGAATTGACGCCATTGACCGCACCCTTGAACACGAACCCTTTTTAGACGCCCTCTCCCAACTCTTAGACACACCCGACATGCACTACCACCACGGCTTTGTCTATGCCCGCAGCGGCCGCTTGGACCGGGGAACCCCTAAAGAACCCTGGCAGGGCTTCCACATCGACTGGGCAAAACCCATGCTACCCCCGCACCCGGAATGGCAACGCTACGGCCATATCCAGGCCTGGGTTTATCTGACCGACAACGACGCAGACTGCGCCCCGGTCCGCGTATTGCCCGGTGCACACAGCAAAATGAACAAACTCATCCGCGACCCACTCGGCACAGAACACGCATCTTATCGCTTTGACGACATCCGCAAACTCCCTTACAAATTCGAACCCGTCACCGCCACGGGAAAAACCGGAACCGTACTCTTTTACAGCTCACACACGCCCCATTCAGCACAGGCATTCACCAACCCCAGAAAACAGCGCGCAGTCCTCTTCTACGCAGTGGGCCGCAGAGACACCAGCACCTGGACACTCACGGAAAAACGGGACATACAAGAACGCGGACGACTGCGCCCCTTCTTGACAAAAACCACCGCAAGAGTACGCAGCCTCTTTGGCTGGCCCAATCCCGGCGACGACTTCTATACACCAGAAACGCTTAACCTCATCAAAAACGCCTATCCAGAAATGGACCTCAGTCCATATAAGGAATCTCGCCTATGATAGAACGCCCCAATGTAATCCTGATCTTAACCGACGATCAAGGATATGGGGACTTGAGTTGCACGGGCAATCCCGTATTGCAAACGCCACACCTGGATCAATTATACGACCAGAGCGTGCGCCTGACCGACTATCACGTAGATGCCATGTGCTCGCCCACAAGAGCCGCGCTCATGACCGGGCGATATGCCGCGCGCACCGGCGTATGGAGCACCCTGCGGGGCCGGTATATCATGCGCCGGGACGAAATCACCATCGCCGACGTATTTTCAGACTCGGGCTATCGCACCGGCATCTTTGGCAAATGGCATCTGGGCGACAACTATCCCTATCGCCCTTTTGACCGGGGATTTCGGGAATCCCTGAGCTTTGGCGGCGGCGTAGTTGGAGAAATCCCGGACTACTGGGACAACGACAACTTTACCGCAACATATCTCCGAAACGGCACACCCGAACAGCACGCCCGTTATTGCACAGACGTATGGTTCAACGAAGCCATGCAATTTATGGAGGCGGATGAAACCCCATTCTTCTGCTACATCTCCACCAACGCCCCCCATGGCCCGTTCAACGTACACGAAAAATACAGCGCACCTTATTTACAACAGGGAATACCGAAACAGCGCGCGCGATTCTACGGCATGATCGCAAACATCGACGAAAACATCGGGCGCCTTCGCCAGTGGCTCTCAGACAATGACCTGACAGAAAACACCATACTCATCTTCATGGGAGACAACGGCACATCCATGGGAACCGGAATAACCGCGGATGGATATCCAACAGATGGATATAACGCGGGCATGCGCGGCAAAAAAACGTGGGTCTATGACGGCGGCCATCGCAACGCGTGTTTCATACACTGGCCCGCCGGAAAACTGACAGGCGGTCGCGATATCGAACCTGTAACCGCACACATCGACATCTTGCCCACACTGATCGACCTCTGTGAACTGAATCCACCAGACGTAAAATTCGACGGCACCAGCCTCACACCCCTATTGAACAACGCCTATAGCAACTGGCCCGAGCGCACCCTATTCGTACACCAGCAGCAAATCGACCACCCCAAAAAACACAAAGACTTCGCCGCCATGACCGACCGCTGGCGACTCGTACACACGGGAACATGGCGTGCGCCACAACACGAACTATTCGACCACAAACGCGACCCCGAGCAAAAGCGCGACATAGCAGAACACCATCCCGACATCGTAAAAACACTGTGCGAAGACTATGAAAATTGGTGGACTGACATCTCCCAGCGATTTGGCGAATACAGCGAAATCCCAATCGGATCAAATCGCGAAAACCCCACAACACTGACCGCACACAGTTGGCATGGAAAAGAAGGGATCTACAGCCAGCGGCATGTGCGCCAAAAAGAGCGAGACAACGGATACTGGGCCATCGACATTGAACAAGATGGAGAATACGAATTCGAACTACGACGCTGGCCCGTTGAAATCGACACACCGATCTGCGCCGCACTACCCGGCAGAACAGGCGTCCCTTATGTAGATGATTTATTACCGGGAGAAGCACTCGCCATCAAAACAGCAAAATTGCAAGTAGGCGACATCGTCCAACAAAAAGCAGTAGGTGAAAGCGATACCTGCGTTGTCTTTCATCTATCACTCAAGGCAGGCTCAACCCGCGTACAGACCTATTTTGACGATGGCATTGACGCGCCCCCCGGTGCCTACTATGTTTATGTAAAGAGAATCAATCCCGCTTAGGGGTCTAAAAAAAAAGGAGTCTATCAATGGCATCACGCGTAACGGGTGTTCCCCGACCGGTTGGTATATCTGTTTACGATCCCGATCGCAGTTGGAATGGATATACGGTCTATGCTGGCGGTGAGATAATTGACATGAACGGCAATCTGGTAAAGCATTTTGATTTATCACAACTGGGCAAAATAATGCCTGGGGGGTATATACTCGGTGACCGGCGTTACAACGGCCCCCGCATGGAACGGGGGCGCGAACTCGTTCAGATAGATTGGGATGGGAATGAAGTCTGGCACTACAATAAAACTGAGCAAATCGAAATTGATAAGAAAAAAATCTGGTCCGCCAAGCAACACCACGACTTTGAGCGCGAGGGCAGTCCAACCGGGTATTATGCGCCGGGTTTAGATCCCATCATAGAAGGCGGAAATACAATAGTGCTCGCAGCAAGAGAAGTGGAAAGGCCACATATCGCACCCGGAGTACTGCATGGCGATTGTATTTTGGAAGTAAATTGGAACGGTGACACCGTGTGGGAATGGCAAAGCGTGGATCACTTTGATGAAATGGACTTTAGCGAAGAAGCAAAAAATGCGATTTACCGGGGAGGGCGTGTCGGAGCAGATCCTTATGACTGGGTACACTCCAACAGTGTATCCTATTTGGGACCAAACAAATGGTATGATGCCGGTGATGAGCGATTTCATCCAGATAATTTTATCTGGGATGGACGACACACCAACACAATCGCAGTAATCAGCAAAGAGACTGGTAAAATCGCGTGGAAAGTCGGACCGGATTATTCACTGACGTCTGAACTGCGGGCATTGGGCTGGATCATTGGACTGCATCACGCGCATATGATACCAAAAGGCTTGCCCGGCGAAGGAAATATCCTGGTATTCGACAATGGCGGGGCTGCTGGATATGGCGCACCGAATCCGGGTGCTCCGAACGGGAGGATGAACGCGGTAAGAGATTATTCTCGTGTGGTAGAATTCGATCCGGTAACACTGGAATTCGTGTGGGAGTATTCCGCGCTCAAGGCGGATGGCGACCGGATCCGCGCCTGCCGTTTTTATAGCCGACCGTGGAGTTCTGCACAGCGCCTGCCCAATGGCAATACACTGATTTGCGAAGGGGCAGGAGGTCGGCTTTTTGAAGTAACTCCCGAACTCGAAATTGTATGGGAATTTATCAGCCCCCACGAAACGTGCTATCGCGCTTATCGCGTGCCATACGAGTGGATCCCACAACTGGACAAACCAGAGGAAATAGCTATTGACGTTAAAGAATAAAGGAGCACGAATGAAAATCACCGATCTACACGTCATGCGTATGGGCACACCGGGACACGGTGGAACAAACTGGACATTTGTAAAAATCGAAACCGACGCCGGCATATACGGATTGGGCGAAGCCAGTTTGCAATACAAGGACGAAGGACTAATAGCGGAATTTGGGGCATTCAAGCGATATTTAATCGGCAAAAACCCCTTTGAAATCGAACGACTATGGACATCTCTATATCGGCGCGTCACCTGGTCTGGCGGACCCGTAACCACCAGTGCCATCAGTGCCATTGACCTCGCCCTATGGGACATCAAAGGCAAAGCACTCGGCGTACCCGTATATGAATTACTCGGCGGCAAATCCCACGACAAAATACGCATGTACGCCAACGGCTGGCCCAGAAAGGGAAACACCCCCGAAGGCATCTTCGAAGGCGTAAAACAGGTCGTAGATCAAGGCTATACAGCCCTGAAATTCTATCCCTTTGCCGGAGAACAAGTCGCAAAAATCGACCGCATAGAACACGGCGTCGCGCTCGTAGAAGCCGCGCGAGAAGCCGCCGGACCGCAAGTCGAAATCGGCATTGACATACGCGCACGGTTAAACATCTGGAGTGCGCGCCGGGTCGCACAAGCACTCGAACCATACAACATCGCCTGGATGGAAGAACCCATCTTATGGGACAACCCCGAAGCCCTCGCGCAATTTGCCCATGAAGTGCGCGTACCCATTGCAACGGGCGAACAACTGTACACCCGATGGGGATTCCGCGCACTATTAGAACTGAACGCCGTGGGCATCATCCAGCCGGACATCTGTCACGCGGGCGGCATCACCGAACTGAAAAAAATCGCGGCAATGGCCGAAACATATTACGTAACCGTAGCCCCACACAACTCCAACGGACCAATCTCCACCATCGCCAGCCTGCATCTGGACCTCTGCATACACAACAGCCTGATGCAGGAAATATTCCTATCGTCCATCGGCCTCTACAACGAAGTCCTCACACAACCCATCGAAGTAATCGACGGCCATTGCGTACCCCCTGAGGGACCCGGCTGGGGCGTAGATTTAAAAGCAGATATCCTGGCAAAATACCCCCCAAAACCATTTACACCCATAGAATCAGAGCCTTATGTAGAATTTTGATAATCTACTTTCCACAGGAGAAACCATGGCAATACAACTACCCGAAGGACCTTTTAAACCGAACTGGGACTCACTCTCAAATTATCGCGTCCCCGACTGGTACCAGAACGACAAATTTGGCATCTTCATCCACTGGGGCGTGTATGCGGTACCCGCTTATGGAAGCGAATGGTACCCCCGCAACATGTATCAACAAGGCACCAGAGAATTCGCGCATCACAAAGCGACCTATGGCGAACACAGCAAATTTGGATACAAAGACTTCATCCCCATGTTCAAAGCGGAAAAATACGACCCCGACCACTGGGCAGACTTATTCCGCAAAGCCGGTGCCCGCTTTGTCGTCCCCGTAGCCGAACATCACGATGGATTTGCCATGTACGACACCGACCTATCGGACTGGTGCGCGAGCAAAATGGGGCCCAAACGCGACCTCATTGGCGAACTCGCCGAAGCCGTACGCAAACAATGGCTGATATTTGGCCTATCGACACACCGCGCAGAACACTGGTGGTTCATGGATGGCGGGATGCAATTTGACTCCGACGTACAGGACGGACAATACGCGGGCTTATACGGACCCGCGCAGCCGAGAGACAGCCAGCCCAACGAAGAATTCTTAGACGACTGGCTCGCGCGCACCTGCGAACTGGTCGATAAATACCACCCGCAAATCGTGTGGTTTGACTGGTGGATACAAGAACCCGCTTTCGCGTCTTACGTACAGCGTTTTGCAGCCTATTATTACAACCGCGGAGCCGAATGGGATCGCGGTGTCGCGATCAATTACAAACACGATACCTTTCCCCCAGAGGTCGCAGTTTACGACATTGAGCGTGGACAATTAGACGACATCAACCCGCACTTCTGGCAAACCGACACCTGTGTGGCGAGAAAATCCTGGGGATATATCGAAGAAGAACGGGGATACAAAAGCGCCTCGCAACTAATCGGCGACCTCGTGGATATCGTAAGCAAAAACGGCGCGCTCTTGCTCAACGTGGGACCGCGCGCAGATGGCACAATCCCCGAAGAAGAAGAGGCCCTATTGCTCGCAATCGGCAAATGGCTCACCGTAAACGGCGAAGCGATCTACGACTCGCGCCCCTGGAAAGTATTTGGCGAAGGTCCCACAGAAGTCACAACAGGTTCATTCACCGACACAAAGCGACAGATGTTTGGCGAACGCGACATCCGCTTCACCACGCGAGGGGATATCCTCTACGCAACCGTATTGGCAATACCTGAAAAAGATGAAGTGACGATCCAATCGCTCGGCTCCTCCCTGCGTCTGCTAACCAAACAAATCGACAAAGTCGAACTGTTGGGAGCAGGAACGTTAAAATGGTCGCAAACAATGCGCGGACTAAAAGTCCAACTCCCCGCAGAAAAACCATGCGACCACGCGCTCGTCTTAAAAATCACGCCAGTGTCTGATTGAGGCATCCAATGACATCCGATCACATACACTGGTCATTTCAGTACGATGGCAGAAGTCAGACTCCGCATTTTGGCAAGCAATTGATCGAAATACTAAATAGAGACACTACGCCAGCATCTCAAAAAAAATACACCGTCCTCCCGAACTACTGGAAAGGATACAAAGGGCGTGGCGGTGGAGAACCCATGCGCGACCTGACAATTGGCGAAGTAGTAATCAACCGGAAGCGCGAACCATCGAAAAACTGGCATTACGACATCCAATTTCTCAACACCACAAGCGGCGAAAATCTGCACCTCGACTTCTATTGTGCGGACGACGACCTCTGCACCCTGCGAGACACCTGGCGCGTAATAGCGACCAATGGTGCAGGAGATAAATATCGCCAATTCACCTGTGAAGGACGCATCACATCACAGGGAATCACACTCGTCGTCAACAACACAACCCTACCCATCGGTCATCTCGAAAACACCCACCCCATCACCTGCAACTGGACGCTATTCGACGTCATCCCAAAACTCGCACACCAGTTAAAATCTTCCGGCGAAAAAATCTCCCTCACAATCCTGGAAGACCTCGAAAAAGTCCGCACACCCGCACACATCGGCTACATGGAAGACTGCACTCTACCACTCGGCGACAGAACCCTGAAACTCTCCGGCTTCTTCGTCTATGGCACGGGCATGCTACCCTCGTACTGGTGGATGGATCAACAAAGACAGGTCATCATCGCATCAACCACATTCCAAACCTTTGTGTTAGAAGGCCAGGTACATGACCAACAATAGAACGGATAGAGAGACTACGTATATAGGTAGATGAACTACTACAATCTGTCTAAGCACGATGTATTCGTTGATTCGTCTATTCGTTGATTCGCTTCAGGAGACGCGGCATGAGCGACCGACCCAATATCCTGTTCATCAACACCGACCAGCACACCTGGGATGTCATATCTGCATACGGCAACACACATGTAAAAACGCCACACATCGACCGCCTGCACAACAACGGCATCTCATTTATGCGGTCTTATAGCAGCGACCCCGTCTGTGCCCCTGCGCGAGCGAGTTGGATGACCGGGCGATACACCTCAGAAGCCGGCACCCCATTCAACGGCGGCCATCTGCACGAAGACATACCCGACCTCGGCCAGATATTACAACAAAGCGACCACCGCGCAATCCACTGCGGCAAATGGCACGTAGATGGCCGAAACGTATATGATAGCTTCGACGTCCTCTATTACGGCCAACAGCGAATCGGGGCAGGCGGCGGCGAATACTACGACGCGGCAATGACCCATGCCGTCGTAGATTTTTTAACCACTTGTGACAAAACCGACCCATTTTATCTGCAAGTCTGGTACGTCAACCCCCACGACATCTGCGAATACGGCCACAACTTTGAAACAAAAGAAATGCCCGACGCCATAACCCGGGGCATGCTCACCGAAAAGGACTTACCCCCTCTCCCTGACAATTTCAATTACGACACGCGCGAAACCGTCTTACACCGCGTATGCAGGCGCATAGACGAATGCCTGATACACTGGCCCATCTTGCGCGCCATGAAAACATGGGGCGAACTTCAATGGCGAACATTTATATGGCATCACCACCGCTTTGTAGAAAAAGTAGATAGCGAAATCGGCCTGATTTTAACCGCACTTGAGCAAAGCGGCCTCGCGGACAACACTGTAATCATCTTCAGCGTAGATCACGGCGAAGCCTTTGGACAACACCAGATGTTCCAGAAATTCTCCCTCTACGAAGCCAGCATTCGCGTACCCTTTATCGTCTCATCCCTCGGACACAATTTGAACATCCCCAAAGGCGCATTTGATCACAAACACTTTGTCTCCGGCGTCGATCTCCTACCCACCGTATGCGACTATGCCGGAATCGACCCACCCGAGCATGCGCGTGGAATGAGCGTGCGCCCCCTCGTCGAAGGCCGGGACATGCCCTGGCGCGACTTTGGCTTTGTCGAAAGCAACTACTGGGGACGCGCCCTGCTTTTCGATCGATATAAATACGTCTGTGAGTATATTCCCTACGGAGATGAAAAAGACCTGCTCCCACCCGGACCCGACCCCGAACGCATCGGCCTCGAACAAATTTTTGACCTCAGGAACGATCCGGGAGAAACGCAAAATCTCGCCCATGACCAAAACAAACGCGCATTATTGATGCAATGCCGCCAGGCACTACTGAAATTTGAAGCGGGATTGGAACGGCGGCAAATCTCACACGAGCGACCCACCCGTCAAATCGGCAACTGGGGACAGCGGATTCGGGCGCACTGGGACGCACATCCCGAATTGGAAGCCATGAGAATTCCCTAAAACAGAAAGGACAAAGCACCATGAGCGACACACCAGATTACACATCACTCGTACCGCACCACACATTTCCAAACACACTCGAAGAACAGCGCGAAGCCCTCGCTACAAATCCGCTATTACAGCGGATGAACGAAGCGCGAAAAAATTATGAAGGCGACCCCCACAGACCCATCTACCACTACGTAAACCCAGAACACACACTCAACGACCCCAATGGGATTTGCTTCTGGCAGGGGCGATGGCATCTGTTTTACCAGGCATATCCCCCCGAAGACCCACGTCAGCACTGGGGGCACGCCATCAGCGACGACTTAATCCACTGGGAAGACCTGCCCTATGCGATCTATCCCAACCCCGAACGCTGCTGTTTTTCCGGCTCAACATTTGTAGAAGACGACCGCGTCATCGCCATGTATCACGGCACCATGGTTGGCAACATGGTCGCCGTATCCAGCGACCCCCTGCTCTTGAACTGGGAAAAAGTAACCGGACAGGCCGTAATCCCCATGAAAAACCCCGATGGCTCCACACCGCCCTATCGGGTATTTGATCCGTGCATCTGGAAAAAAGGCGATTTTTACTACTCCCTCTCGGGCGGCACCCTGCCCGGACCGGGCGGCAAACCCAAGCGCGCAAACTTCCTGCTCCGCTCACCCGACCTGGCGAACTGGACGTATTTGCATCCATTTGTCGAAGACGACCTCTTCACAATCGTTGGCGACGACGGCGCCTGCCCCTATTTCTGGCCCATTGGAGATCGCCATATCTTGCTCTTTTACAGCCACATAAGCGGAGGGCAATATCTGCTGGGCGACTACGACAAAGAACGCGACAAATTTGTAGTAACAGCGCACGACAAATGCAATTTCGGACCCTCTGCTCCCTGTGGCGTACACGCGCCTTCGGCAACCCCGGATGGAAATGGCAATATCATCGTCATATTCAACATGAACCCGGGCAAGCCAACAGAAAACTGGAACCAGATCATGACCTTGCCCCGCAAAATGACCCTCATCGGAGAAGAAGATATACGCATAGAACCAGCGGGCGACATAGAATCCCTGCGCCGCGATCACCAGCACGTAGGACGCATGACACTCGCTGCCAATAGCGAGATCGTACTCGACAACATACAGGGCAATGCAATGGAGATCGTCGCTGAAATCGATACCAAAAACGCGTCCATGGTCGAAATGGACGTATTGCGGTCACCCAACAAAGAAGAAGTCACGCGCATCATGTTCTTCAAAGATCGCGGGCTAAGAAATCGAGCCCTCAACACACAGAAAAGCTTGATCACAATCGACTCATCGTGCTCCTCCATCCTACCCGACGTGCGCACCCGCGCGCCAGAAACCGGTTCGGTCCATATCGAACCGGACGAAACCTTAAAATTGCGCGTATTTGTCGATAAAAGCGTCGTAGAAGTATTTGTAAACGGCAAACAATGCGTGGCATTACGCGTCTATCCCGGACGCGAAGACAGCACTGGCGTCTCCCTGCGTTCACAGGGACAGGACAGCGAACTCCTATCACTCGACGCCTATCAGATGGAGAATATCTACACATCATAGACATCCCACCCACAAAAAAGCCCCCGACGCCATAACCGCACCGGGGGCTTCTTGCTATCGCACAATCTTCACGACACAGTCTGGAAACGCTCCCACGCCTCGCCAGCCGCTGCCGCTTGCCGCTCCAGTTCACCGCGCCAACCGATCACCTCGCCAGCTTTGACGCGCTTGATATCAAATCCCGGATACCGGTCCTCGAGCGTATCCCCGAGCTTCGTTCTCTCGGCCCAGCGATCCCAAGCCGTCTTCATCCACTCGTGTGGCAGTGCTTCTCGCACAGCGGGATCGAGTTGCCATGCATGCCGCACATCGCTCACAGAAGGCTCCTCTTCAGATGGTCCCGACCACTTCGACCAACCAATTGACAACGTATTGCGCTCGCGACCGGGAACCGTGTGCCCCGTATGGATCGTCGCCCCATTTCGGATAAGTGCTTCCCCAGCCTTGAGCCGGATCGCCACCTGTCCCGGCAATGGATCTTCGCCATTCCAACTCGGCGTATGCGGTACCCCCTGCTCCTTCACCGCCTTCGGCAAAAGCACATCGTGCTCAAAAGGCGTACGCCACCGATTGTGGCTCCCCGGTATGAGTTCGTGACACTCATCGTCCGCCAATGCCAAAAACATACTCACCCCATTCCGCTCCTTAAGAGACTTCGCATTATTTGCGCGGATCTCTTCCCATCGCTTTTTCTCAACTTCCTCGGAATACGCCTCTGGATCACTACCCCGCTCATCCCGCTGTGCAAAATAGCGCTCCCCCGTGCCCCACCACGTCACATCCCGGTGCCAACTCAGCTTATTCTCTTTCTGCCGCGGATTGCACCACAGCAACAAACCACCCAGCACCACATCTTCTGGCTCCAGCCCGCCACACCACGAATGAACAAAACTCAGAAAATCTGGCGAACCGTGGAACTCGGCAAAACACGGCTCCCCAAAAGCCGGATGGATAAGCCCCCGAATCGCCCACGGCTCATCATTACCCGTGCGGTGTACATAGCCCTTCGAACAATCGATCTCGTCGTACCCATTCTCTGGCGCGCACGCCTCGGTAACGCGGCGACCCGCCTCTCGGAGGACGGGAATCCATGGATTATCGACAAAATCGTTAATAATGACAAAACCGTGCTCCTCCAGATGCGCCAATCGCTCTGGCGTAGCCCCGGGCGCCGAAAGCTCAGGCTTGAAATCGGCAAAAGCCGCAGCGCGATAAACTGATTGAGAACTGGACATCTTCATTCCTTTCGCCCCGTGCCATATTATCTCAGCACTGAGGTCATCGTAAGGGTGATAAATCTGCCTTCCTCCGCTCCCCGTGAAATTATGGCATGAAACAAAAAAATTATCAAGCGTTTTGCTATATCGTCTAACACGCTGATGTTACGCATAAGCACAATATAATGAGCCTGTCATTTTGAGAGGAGCGCAGCGGAGTCGAAAAATCTTCTACCAACGCAGGTGGAATAGATGCTTCGGCTCCGTTCCACTTCGCTCAGCATGACAAAACCACAGACCTGCGTAACATCAGTAACACAGTAAAAATGTTGCTTTTTTTGGAAACTGGTATAATTTTGGACGAGATAAAATTGAAACGCGAACCTGAGGAGAACGCAATGGAACTAACCGAAAGCCAAAAGCGCTTCTTTTACGAAGAAGGCTATCTCAAAGTCTCGGGTGCCGTACCCCGCGTGATGGTAGATGCCGCGCGGCAGGCCATCAATGCCGAAATAGGCAAAGGAAATACCAACCCATTTCCCGAAATCAACGCCACGCCAGTCATTACGGACCTGTTCAACGAAACACCCGTATTTTCTCTCCTCGAATCCGCATTGGGAGAAGGCAATTTGCAGCGCAGTCAGGTAGGAAGTATCAAACTCAATTTCCCGCTCCCACCGGGCAGCCTTCCAAAAGATACTTTAACGGAAAAAATTGGATGGGGCAGAAGTGGCGGTCATCTGGACGGCATTAAAGCCGTAGGTGAGCGGCTGCGCGGATTGCGCGAAGACGGAACTTATAACCGGAATTTTACATCTTTCGCGGTCGTATATCTCGACGATGTCCCCGTTCCCAATGGCGGCAACTTTACCGTATGGCCCAAATCGCATCACTTCTTCGAAAACTACTTCAAAGAACACGGACATCAGATCCTGGATGACCACATGCCCCATGTCGAACTACCCGAAGGCCCAGTATTTGTAACTGGCGAAGCGGGAGACGTAATCTTTGCCCATCACGCCATGGTACACACCGGCTGCCCCAACACCTCGCCAGACATTCGATACGCCGTAATCTTCAGGACCAAACACACCCAGATCGATGAAATTGGAGTAGATGCCTTCACCGATATATGGCGCGAATGGGATGGTGTACGCGAGACCGTTGGATAAACTATGCCACGAAAGATAAGAGCGTTAATCAGTGATTTGGAAAGGGCAGGATTCATCAATCGAGGTGGAAAAGGTAGTCATAGAAATTATGAACATCCGAAAGGTATGCGCGTTACAATTTCTGGAAAACTCGGTGATGACGCTAAACCTTACCAGGAAAAAGAAGTCAAAAGGAACATAGGGGAATCTCAACGATGACCGACAGTGCTCAGTACATCAAAATTGTCGAATGGTCGGACGAAGACCAATGTTTCATTGGTTATTGTCCGGGCATTATTGGTCCGTGTTGTCATGGCGATAATGAAGTCGAAGTTTACCGGGCGTTATGCCAAATTGTTGATGAGTGGTTAGAAATCGCCCATCGAGAAAACAGGGTCTTACCGCCTCCAACAATAGGTAAGAACGTCGCCGAATTATTAATCCCTGCAACCTGAAAAGCCGTTTGCATTGTATAATCACAGAAAGGAAATCCATTATGAAACGCCAACGAGCAACTGACTTTGATCAAGAACTTCTCGACCTCTACGACGAATATGTCCACGGACAAACAGACCGGCGAGGCTTCTTAAACCGCGCTGCAAAATTCGCAGTCGGCGGCGTAACCGCTGCCGCTCTGTTAGACAGTCTAAAGCCCAATTACGCGCTTGCACAGCAAATCGCCACAGACGACGAACGCATCACCGCCGAATACATAGAATACCCGTCACCAGAAGGACACGAAAAAACGCGCGGATACCTCGTCGCCCCAGCACAGGCAGAAGGCAAAGTACCCGGCGTCGTCGTCATCCACGAAAACCGCGGACTAAATCCCTACGTAGAAGACGTTGCCCGGCGCGTGGCAACGGCAGGCTTTCTCGCTCTTGCCCCCGACGCACTCGCTCCCCTCGGCGGATATCCCGGCACAGATGACGAAGGCCGACTCATGCAGCGCGAAATAGACCGCAACAAAATGACAGAAGACTTTATCGCCTCTGCGCGTTATTTACACACACACGAAAAATGCACCGGCAAAGTCGGCGTCGTAGGCTTCTGCTTTGGCGGCGGCATGTCAAACACCCTTGCCGTGCGCATCCCCGACATCATCTCCGCCGCAGTCCCCTTTTACGGCCGCCAACCCGCTGTCGAAGATGTGCCAAAAATAAAAGGCGCCTTGCTCATCCACTATGCCGAACTGGACAGACGTATCAACCGGGGCTGGCCCGCTTATGAAGCCGCGCTCAAAGAAGCAGACGTAACTTACACGGCCCATATATACGAAAACGCCAACCACGGATTTCACAACGACACAACCCCGCGCTATGACGAAACCGCGGCAAAGCTCGCCTGGCAACGCACAATTGACTTTTTCAATGAAACATTAAAAGAATAGCTTTTCCCCAAGGAACTTTCATGAACGGCATTGAATACATCGCTCGCATTTTGAAACAAGAAGGCGTCGAATGGATCTCCTGCTATCCCAGCAATCCGTTAATTGAAGCAGCAGCCAAAGAAAGCATTCGCCCAATCGCATTTCGTCACGAACGCGGAGCAGTAATGGCCGCAGACGGCTTTAGCCGCACCAGCAACCGACAGCGATTCGGCGTCGTGGCAATACAAGCACAGGCTGGTGCAGAAAACGCAATGGGTGGCATTGCCCAGGCTTATGCCGACAACGTCCCAATACTGGTCCTCCCCGGCGGCGTAAGACTCAATCAAATCGCAGTCCGTCCCAATTTTTCCGCAACCCACACCTATCGCGGATGGGTCAAACGCGTCGAGGCGATCTATCGACCAGAAGATATCGGCACCGTAATGCGGCGCGCATTCCACGCACTTCGCAATGGCATTTCTGGTCCAGTCGTAGTCGAAATGACCTCCGACGTCTGCGCAGAGGAAGTACCCGCCGACGCGCAAAATTATCACTCGCCAAAACGCACGCAACAGGTACCCTCGTCCGGCGACATCAAAGATGCCGTCACAGCACTACTCGCCGCAAAAAACCCCGTAATCTGGGCGGGACACGGGGTCGTATTTGCCGGTGCAACAGATGAAATAGAAGAACTGGCCGATCTGACCGCCACACCCGTATTCTGCACCATGCCCGGCAAATCGGCCTTTGACGAACGCCATCCACTCGCCCTCGGCGCTGGCAGCGGCGCAACCACAGGACCTGTACACCACTGGCTTAAAAATTGCGACGTACTGCTCGCGCTCGGATCCAGTCTAACCCGCACGCCTTATGCCCAATCCGTCCCCCCCGCCAAAGTACTCATCCAAAACACCGATAACCCAGATGACATCAACAAAGACGAAGCCGTAGATATCGGACTAATCGGCGACGTCAAACTCACCCTGCAAGCGATCATAGACGAAGTAAAAGCACAAATTGGCGAACCCAGAAATTCTGATCAGATCGCCGCTGAAATCGCACATGCCAAAAAACAATGGCTCGACACCTGGACGCCCCTGCTGACCTCAAATGAAGAACCCCTCAACCCCTATCGCGTCATCAACGAAATCAACACCACACTCGACCGCGAAAACAGCATTGTCACACACGACGCCGGCGCGCCCCGCGACTCAATCGTGCCATTTTACACCGCAACCACACCCCACAGCTACATCGGCTGGGGCAAAACAACCCACCTCGGTTTCGGCATCCCACTGATGATCGGCGCCAAACTCGCCCACCCCGACAAATTCTGTCTCAACATGATGGGCGATGGCGCCTTCGGCATGTCCGGCCTGGACATTGAAACATCTGCCCGCGCAGGCATTCCCATCACAACCGTCCTTCTAAACAACGGGGGCATGGCGACTTATCCCGGCGGATTTCCCGTAGCCCGCGAACGCTACGGCGTTTCCAATATGCAGGGCAACTACGCCCAGATCGCCGAAGGCATGGGTGCTGTGGGCATCACCGTCAAAAAAGTGGGCGAAATGCGCCCCGCACTACAAGAAGCACAGCGATTAAACGCCGATGGCAAAACCGTATTGATCGATGTGCATACCAGTATGGAGAGCAAACAATCGCGGTTTTGATCCCTGTCGAAAACATTAGCAGTATAAACTAAAAAACCACGCCCAAAGGACGTGGTTTTTTAGTTAGCAGAAGATGCAATTTTAGAGATTAGGAATCGTGCCCAAGCAACAGCGCATTTAGGCATCTCAAGCCTAATACTTATGAAAAGGTACGGGTTGCTTTGAATGGCTCCTATCTGAACCTTTGGAAACGCGCTTCACATTATGATACTCCCTGTACCACGCGACGAAATTTGCAAGTCCTGTTTCTATGGGCGTTGTGGGATTGTAGCCCACATCTCGCATCAGGTCCGATACATCTGCTGCATTATCCGGGAAGTCCCCAGGCCGTATGGGCAAGTCTTCTCGGATCGCTTTTTTGCCCAGCAATTCCTCCAGTAGGGAAAGGAAATATTCCAATTCTATGACATTCGGATTGCCAATATTGTAAATCCGATAAGGGCTGGAACTCGATCCCGGATCGGGACATTGTCCCGTCCATTCGGGGGCTGGCGCTGCGGGATTTGACAAGACGCGAGTGACGCCTTCGACAATGTCGCCGACATATGTAAAACTACGGCGCATTTTTCCATGATTATAGACTTTTATCGGTCGATTTTCCAGGATGGCTCTGGTCCACAGATAGGCGACCCCATCCGGACGACCCCAGGGTCCATACACAGTGAAAAAGCGCAATCCAGTTGTCGGAATGCCGTATAAATGGCTATACGCATGCGCCATCAGTTCATCTGCTTTTTTGGTCGCGGCATACAGGCTGAGGGGATGATCGACGTTTTGATGGATGTTGCAAGGGGTGGATGTGTTCAAGCCATAAACAGAACTGGAGGATGCATAGACCAGATGTTCGATACCGCTGTGGCGGCAGCCTTCCAGAATGTTGAGGAAGCCCACGACATTGCTTTTGACAAAAGCCTGGGGATTTTTCAGGCTGTAAGGCATACCCGCCTGCCCCGCGAGGTTGATGACATGAGAAAAGTTCTCTGCGCGGAAGAGGTTTGCTATTCCCGCTTCGTCCTCGAGATGCATGTGAACAAATTTGAATCCGTTTTCTCGCTTCAGGATGGATAGGCGGTCTTCTTTGAGTTGGGTGTTGTAATAGTCGTTCACATTGTCCAATCCGACTACCGAATGACCCATTTCGAGCAGTCGTCTGGAGAGATGAAATCCAATGAATCCCGCAGCACCTGTTACGAGTACGTGTCGCGCAACATCAGGCATGTTACAAATCTTCTCCTTATCCCCTCATAAAAACTATTCGAGCAATTGTATTGCCATCTCGATAACCGGGTCTTTTTCCATAGCTATGTCGTCGGGCGAGATCGCAACGTGAATATCCGGGGGAATACCAACTCCTTCATACAGAACATGATCAGCCGAAAATGTCTTTTCTATAGAAATTATGTATGTCCAACCATTGGGAAGTGTTCGATAGAGAGGATGCGACAGGCCTCCCAATGTAAAATCTCCGACTACTCGAACATAAGGAAATTGCTTCATCGCCAATACGAAATATTCCGCACCACTTATTGTCCCTCTATCCGTGAGTACAATAATGGGTTTATTGAATTGCTTGTTCCCTACAGGCTCGACATATCTTTCGTGAATAGGAGCAAAATCTGAATGTCGGGGACCATTGCGTCTTTGAGAAAGAGCGTACAATCGCTCCTGGTCTGCAAAGCGTCCCGCGATTGCTTCAACGTTAAAAACGTGTCCTCCACTATTATTTCTTATATCGACAATGAAACCCCTGTGATCAACAAACTCGTTCACAATGGGATCTATCGCTTCTACCCAGGCCTGGTATGTGTCACTACCAAAAGTCTCGATATGTACATAGCCTATGGTATCAGAAATTTGGCCAGAAGTAAAAACACCATTCCCTGTGGTTTGATAATCAGAGCGCAAGTATTTGCGTTTCACAAGAGATAGATTGAGAGTTCCTGCGGGTTTTCCGTTTGGATAGTTTGCATAGCTTGAGTTGAATCGTTCAAACGGTGTGATTAGCTGAACATGAACATCGTTTAAGTGCGTCAGCATAGCAGAAAGAATGTCAAACAACTCGCGATCATTCGTCTGATCGGTGACTTGCGGCGCGTAGATGTCATACAGGGCATTCCAATCGACGTTTTTAGCCTCAAACAGGGCATAATAGCGGTCAAATTCATCCCATAAAATTTGAAAATTGTTCTGCGGTGTGTTGGCAGGATCAGAACCGACCAGGGTTTCGCCACAAGAGAGCAATACGGGTAAGAAGGTAAGGAAAACAATTCGAGTCAAAAAATGCAATGCCTATTCCTCTCAGAATTGGAACGAGATACCCCCACTCAGGCCGTGGAAGACTGAAATTGTTTTTTGAGGTTGAGAATACCGCTGGTAGAGAAACCAATATGTCAGGCGTAATTTGAAATAAGCAGAAAGGGGACGTTCATAAAGTGAGGAAAACTGAAAGCGTTGATAGTTATTTAGACTAGTCAACTGATGAATCGTGTTGCCTACAACATAACCATTTCGCTCTAAATAACTTAAAACAGGAGCAGATGATAAAAAAATAACCCTTTGTTTTTTAAGAAATGATAACTCGCACAAAAGATTGATATTCAGGGTCGAAGCTGCTATACCTTTTGATTGACGCAAAAGAGAGGGAAAAAAAGAATATCTTCTTACAGAAGCTATATTATCCCAACTTCCCCCCACCCAAAAGGTCATGTTGGTATTGGTCCTTCCTGACATCAGATGTGCATACCCGTATTGTAATTGCCCATAATAATGGTCAGCGAAATTTCTGAGCGAAGATGTTTTTAACTCACCTGTAATTATACGTATTTGCACCCAATGCCAATTCTTTTTTCCCTTATAAGTGTACGAAAATGCGATTGTTTTGTCGTAGCCTTTATATAACAGTGGCGATGCCAGATCATCTCTGTTTGTGTAATTTGCCAGTCCGGCGTCAATACTGATTCGGTGTTTTTTTTTCGCAAATACATCCTTTGAATGCAGGGTTTGTGCCGTAGTCGTTATATACGGGACCAAAACGGTTATGATGAAAGGGATAAATACTTTTATGAAACGCATCAGCATATCTTCCAGTTGGGGGTTATGCGATAAGGCCAGAAAGCTTATTTGTTCAGCACAAGATGATAGATTTCAAGCCAATTTTTCGTTTCTTGAGTTGGGGAAAATCGGTTTTCTACTTTATGTTTTGCGGCCTTGCCAAGCCTCTCTCTGAGTTCCTTGTCCTGAATTAAGCATTGTAACTTTTGCGATAACATATCGGCGTCATCTGCGGGAACGAGAAGGCCATCCCTATTATCTTCAACTATATCGACAATACCACCTACGCGAGAGGCCACGATGGGTAGTTCACAGGCCATCGCTTCTATGAGCGCATTGGGCGAACCTTCATGCAGCGAAGAGAATGCAAAAATATCCATCTCGTTCATCCACGCCATCACTTCTGGATGTGGAATATAACCCGTAAAAACTACTTGCCGTTTGATCCCCATATCACTGATTTGCTGCAACATATCTCTTTTGTAGGCTTGTCTTGCAAGCCGACCAACAACGAGCAAGCGAGTATCGGGATAAACTTCAACAATTTTCCCAAATGCCTTTAAGAGAACGTGAAATCCTTTTATAGGCCGAAAAAATCCAGCAGTTCCGATGACGATTCTTCCCTCTGATTTCATTCGTAAAAAGGTTTCGATCAGTACTTGTAGTTTATGATTATGCTCTCCTCTGATTTTTGAAAGTGTGCGTGCATCAAATATTGATGCATCAAAAACATTGGGAATGAACTTCCCTTCTTTGATCCTGACCATTCGACGTATTTTTTTTAAGAGTTCAGATGACACTGACGTTACATAAGCTGCTTGTTCTAATACCCATCTTAGATTTGCCAAGTGTTGGATGCTATATCGCAAAACTTCCCAGTCGCTACCTCGAACACTGACGATAAGAGGTCGCTTGACTTCTGCGGCAACGATTGCACCCAAGAAACCAGGAGGAAAAAGAAAAGCTGCGTGTATTAAGTCAAAATTCTGTTTTTTGTGAAGTTGTATAATATAATTGCCAAGCACCTGTAAACCATGCGGATCAGCATAATGATCTGACAATATTGAAAATGTTCGATGTACTATCACGCCATCTTCTGTGACAGGTGATATTTTATCTCTTAATTGATGAGGCCCCGGTGCGATAATATGGATATTAACACCCTGTTTTGCCAGATTTCTGGCGATTCGATAAATTGCACTTCCCACTCCTCCAGGATACGGCGGATATTGAAAGGTGATGAGACAGATCTTCATACTTATCCTCTAATTGATGAATTATTCATCTATAAAGCGTAGATATTTAGGTTTTATCCAAAAAGAATTTCATCGCGAATGTCAGGAATCAGGTTTCCGCGCTGTAATTTCCTCGCACAAAAGAGACAAGTATTTGCTTGGATAGTAATGATGTTTGCCAAATTCAGTCAAGACAGATCGGCCGTTTTTGTAGGTAGTCATATATTGAGCAAATCGCCTGGTAGTGATACCAGCCAACTTGCAAGAATGAATTTTCTCGAAACCAGCATTAGAAATCGCGCTTATATTCTCCTCAAGGGTAGGTGTTTGCTGTGCATAGATTCTATTAAATTCTGCCATCTCATATTTTTCTTCAGACGAGACATCCTCTTTACTCGCGAAATATACATCCTTGATATATAACTTCCCTCCAGAACGCAGCACTCGAAACACTTCCTCAAAAAGGCGTTGGCGATCATAAGCATAGCCTGTAGATTCAAAAAAAAATACAACATCATAGGATGAATCGGAAAATGGAAGAAAATGATAATCGCTTCTATAGATATGTATTCGCGAGGATAGCCTTGCCCGATGAATCAAATTTTTAGCTATTTTTGCCTGAACTTCGGAAAGTGTAATTGCATCAATTCGAACATCCTGAGTGTGCAAAGCAATGTCAATGCTCGGTCCGCAGACGCCACAACCGCAGTCTAAAATTCGGTGACCTGGCTGAATTCCAGCACGGGCGGCCAAGTACAGATTAGTCGCTCTGGCCGTATTTTTTCGTGAGTGTGACAACTGACAGGCTTGCAGAGATGTACCCGTAAATTTCAAATAAACTTCAGTTGTTGTGTCATAATAATCACATACTTTCTCAATGTATTCTTGACGCTCTTCCATGACGTATCACCCTTTTTTTTATTCTCTTCCCCAAGCGATATGTAGCAAAACTTAACATTAAAATGATTAGTGAAAAGAAAAAAAAACCTGACAAGACATTTGCAATATTTCTCCAATCGCCCACTGCAACACTACTAATGACCTCAATAAAAGTCTTATATACAAGGGCAGGATAGTCTATGAACAATACAGGAA